>CAZQAI010000261.1:0-2501 GCA_964591305.1 uncultured Clostridium sp. | reverse complement strand
GAAAGCCTGTCCGTCCATCCGGCTGTCCCTGTTCGCCGGGCAGAAGGGGCGGATCAATAAAGAACAGAACCGCCAACCGAAGCAGAATGCAGAACAGATACATGCAAACCCAGACCGAGGAAGTCAGGGTGACCGGCTTTGTCAGAGCAGATACAATCAGGCCGGCCAGTATGTACCAGGTGTAGGAGGAACTGGCTGACAGCAACGCAAGGCCCAGCGGAGCGGTGTCAAGGAAGAGGGGACAGGATCCAAAAAGGTAGGCGACACCTGCGAAGGTCAAGCCACGGACACAGCGGGCCACCCGCTCTCCGGCCCGCTGTCTCATCGCCTGGCCTGCCTCTTCGGTGTGCCGTCCGCCCAATAAGGCCTGGAGGAAGGGATGCGACTCCCCTCTGTCCGTGCTTGGGGATCGGGATTGATTCCTTTGGGGCCCTGTGTGTATTTTTTCGCTCATAAAAAAGCCTCCTTTATGTGAAATATCCTTTATGATTGTATGTTGCGGGTGGCCGGCGGCCGACATACAGAAACGGAAAAGGTGTCGTTTCCCACCCGTTATGGTAGGTAATCCTCATTATATACGAAAACAAGTGCGGAATGTGTCGCAATACGGGGGGAATTCCGGCTTTCATAGAGTTATAACAAAAAAATCTGAAATTTGTTTTGGCGCTTGAGATGGCTCTTTCCTCCCCGGCTTCGAGACGGAACAGCTCATGAAACGCCTGTTTTCCTTAAGGCAATGCCGCACAATTCATGGCTTGCGCCTTGATGGCGTATCTGCTTGCATATTTCCCGTCATATTTCACAAATTTCGTCGGCAGAGGAGCCACTCTTGCCTTCTCAATTTGTATCATCTGACGGAAAATCTGACGGCGCATCTACGCCATCAGAATTATGCGGTATTGCCTTAAGTTCATGACATTGGGAAATCCCTCCCCCGGCGGAACCGCAACAAAGTAAATGCTTTTGCCCTGGTATGGCATGAAAAACGGCTTGACAAATTCTGCTACTTGTTGTACAATATCTCATGTATAATTCCGTTTGTAAACAGAAAGGATATATAAATATGGCACTTACAGAGAGTAAAAACAGAGTCAGAACCGCCGTGATTGGTCTTGGAAGCCGCGGGCAGTCCATTTTGGACGGGCTTCTTTTGGGCATTGACAATGTAAAGGTCACAGCTGTGTGTGATACCTATGCAGACAGAACCGAGAACGGCGTCCGTTCGGTAGAGCGGGCCTATGGAGAGACGCCCTTTGCCACCACTGATTACAGGGAGGCTGTCTGTCGGGAGGATGTGGACGCCGTGCTGATCCTCTCAGCCTGGGAATCACATGTGCCGGTAGCGCTGGCCGCGATGGAGCAGGGAAAAGCTGTAGGCATGGAGGTCGGCGGGGCTTACTCGGTGGAGGACTGCTGGAGTTTGGTACATACTCAGGAAGGCACAGGCGTCCCCTTCATGTTCCTGGAAAACTGTTGCTACGGTCAAGTAGAGATGACGGTTCTGCATATGGTCAGGCAAGGCTTGTTTGGCGAGGTGGTGCATGCATCCGGAGGATATTGTCACGACCTGCGTTCGGAGATCGCGTATGGCCGTGAGAACCGTCATTATCGTCTTCGCAACTACCTGACAAGGAACTGTGATAATTATCCTACCCATGAGTTGGGGCCGATTGCGCAGATCCTGGGCATCAACCGAGGCAACAGGATGCTGTCGCTGGTGTCCATGTCTTCCAAGGCCGCCGGGCTCAACGGGTATGCCGCCTGTAACCCCGGGGTGGATCCGTCCCTGCGCACCGCCCGGGTCAATCAGGGGGATATCGTGAACACGCTGATCCGGTGTGCCAACGGCGAGACTATCAGCCTGACACTGGACACCACCTTGCCACGTCCCTACAGTCGAGGTTTCACCATCAGAGGCACCCGGGGGATGTATACAGAGGACAATCATTCGATGTATCTGGATACCGATTTCAGTGAAAAAGATCATTGGAACTGGTCGCCCAATTGGGGAAATGCAGAGAAGTACATGGAAATGTATCGCCATCCGGTCTGGGTGGATTACCTGCAAAACGGCATCCGGGGCGGTCACGGCGGCATGGACGGCCTGGTGTACGATGCCTTTTTTGAGGCGGTTCGCAAGGGGGAGCCCTGCCCCATTGATGTGTACGACGCCGCTGCCTGGATGTGTATTACCCCCCTGTCGGAGCAATCTATCGCCATGGGCAGTCAGCCTGTAGCCATCCCGGACTTTACAAGAGGTGCATTTTGCGTCAGGAAACCGGTACAATGAGACATAGAATCAATAAATCCGAACCCCGAGTCAGCAGACAAGGGGTTCGGATTATGATTGATACAAATGAAAAATAGTACGAACAAGTATGGATCATGCTGTACCCATACGCAGGGAAGACACGATGGCAGCAGAGAGAGACCTCCGGCAAAAAAAGCCCGCAAACCCTGATATATCAAGGGTTTACGAGCCACCTGAGTCTGGTGCCGGT
>CAZQAI010000260.1:0-2506 GCA_964591305.1 uncultured Clostridium sp. | reverse complement strand
CTATGGTGAAAATCCTCAATTCACCCACCTCGCCCTACTTCATTGTGGTGGAGACAAAGCCTGCAAAATAAAGGCGCCCCACCGCATCGTATATATGCCTGATGGCACAGAAAGGGACGAAATGAAATTCTCTATGGAAACACTTGCAAAGGGCTGCTGCATTTTCAGTACAGTCCTTCTCTGCCTTTTGTCCTCTGTCGGTTGCGACAGAAATGATACGCCATCGGACACAGAAAATGACACAACGATAGAAGGTGTTTCGAATGGCGGCCCTTATGTGGACAGTAGGTATCTGCTGCTTGTCAACAAAACACATACCGTCACCGAATCATACAGGCCGGACAGTCTGGTCACCATGGATAAATCGCTTACCAATTATGGCAAGGAGGTTCAGCTGGAGTCTACGGCGGCGCAGGCGGCCGAGGCTATGTTGCGGGAGCTGTGGGCATGCGGCTATTCCGATGTGCTTATCACCAGTGGCTACCGCTCATACAGTTACCAGTCCTCGCTGTTCAATACGTATCTTGGACAGGAGCAGAGCAAACACCCCGATTGGTCGGCGGAACGGTGTCGCCAGGAGGTGCTGACCTATTCCGCCTTGCCCGGCACCAGCGAGCATCAGACCGGCCTGTGCATGGATCTGATCATCCTCAACGGGCAACTGGACGAAAGCTTTGCTCAGCATCCTGCTTATCAGTGGCTGTGCGACAACGCTTACCGCTTCGGCTTTATTCTTCGCTTCCCTAAGGGGAAGGAGAACATCACCGGGTATAGTTATGAGCCGTGGCATTACCGCTATGTGGGTGTGGCGGTCGCTACCGAAATTCACGCCCGGGGGTTGACACTGGAGGAATACCTGGGGCAGGTATGAGGAGTCCCGCCGACGGCATGAACCGTAAGCCGGCCCGGAAATGTGTGATGTGATCGGGTATGAATGCCTCTCAAAGAATCCTATAAGTGTTCATTCCTTTGTGCCCAACCTGTCATACAGTCTTCACAAAGAATGGGTATAATAGGGGCGGAAAGGGGAAGACAGCGACAAGCGACAGCTGTCTTCCAACTGAAAACAGAGGTGTTTGTATATGGAAGATCAATTTCACACAGAAAATGAATATACCACTCCTTCAGGAGGGTATGGATACGTGTATACCTCGCAGCCCGGCGGGGGAAAACGGAACAAGCCCAACAAGTCCGGACGGACGATGATCATCGTCATGGCTGTGGCGCTGGCGGTGCTGTTTATCGGCTGCTGCCTTCTGGGGGTTTTCTTGGTACGTACAAGCGCGCCGTCTGACGACTATCCGGACGGAGAGGAGGTTGCCACCGACTTCGATACCCGGGGTGGTATGTTTATTGTGATCGACCCTGAAGCAGAGTCGTCAGGGGAAACCGCAGAGACATCTGCATCCTTGGCTCAGACCGATGACAACTTGATAAGCGGTTCCTATGCCGTCGGCGAGGTGGTTCCGGTCCATGATCCTGTGCCGGACACCATCACGGTCACCAAGCGTTCCCCTGCCCGGCAGGATGCGGATGGAGATGGCAAAGCGGATATCATACTGGATAAAAACGGATATGTGCTGACCTCGGCCGGAGAACGCCTCCTGCCTGTTGCCACAGTGGTATACAGAGTGGCTGATTCTGTGGTGGAGATCACCACGGAAACCGTCGTGCAGTCGGGCCGTATCGGTCAGTACATCACAAGCGGTGCCGGAAGCGGCGTGATCATTTCTTCAGAGGGCTTTATCATCACCAATAACCATGTGATAGACGGAGCTGATACCATTACCGTTTCATTGACGGATGGAACGCAGTATGAGGCTGTCCTGGTTGGCACCGACGCTGTCACCGATATTGCCCTGCTTTGGATCGATGCCGGAGATAGAGCGCTGAACGTTGCGGCACTGGGCTCCAGCTTCGACCTTGCGGTGGGGGAGGATATTCTGGCTATCGGCAACCCACTTGGAGCCTTGGGAGGAACAGTAACAGAGGGCATTATCAGCGCCACCGAGAGGCTGATCCGCATTGACGGCAGTGATATGACCCTTCTTCAGATTTCCGCTCCCATCAATCCGGGGAACTCCGGCGGCGGTCTGTTCAACATGGCTGGAGATCTGGTGGGAATTGTAAACGCCAAATGCTCGGAAGACGATGTGGAGGGACTGGGTTTCGCCATCCCCATTGATACCGCCTACGAGATCATTCAGGAGCTGTACCGGTACGGATACGTCAGGGGGCGGGCCACCACAGGCCTGACACTGGTGGATGTGACCTCATCCTACACCGCTATGCAGTATTTTGGCTCCCGATACACAGGAGTGTATGTTTATGGATCCGCTCTGACGGATGAGCTCCGCAACGGCGACCTGATCCTGACTTTTGACGGGCAGGAAATTACCTCTTCCAGCCAGATCACCGAGGCCGTCAGACATATGTCGGTGGGAGACAAGGTCGTGATGGTGGTATACAGAAACGGAAGCAAAATCAGTGTCACCTTGACGCTGGG
>CAZQAI010000259.1:0-2515 GCA_964591305.1 uncultured Clostridium sp. | reverse complement strand
CCATGCTTGTTGACTGAGCCGCGTAGAATGGCGTGAGCAAGCGGATTTCCGTGGCTCTGTACCTCCCAGCCTGAGTAGACAAAGGTGTGCGGGTGTTGAGCGGCGGTGATCGAATTCATCATAACAGACAGATCACCACTGGTCGGGTTTTTCATGCCAACCGGGATGTCAAAGCCACTGGCGGTCAGCCGGTGAAGCTGATTCTCCACAGAGCGTGCACCGACGGCCACATAGGAAAGCACATCAGACAGATATTGGTGGTTTTCAGGGTAGAGCATTTCGTCGGCGCAGGAAAAACCGGTCTGCTCCAGGGCACGGATGTGCAGTTTGCGGATGGATAGCAACCCTTTGAGCATGTCGGGAGAGCTTTGCGGATCCGGCTGATGGAGCATCCCCTTGTAGCCGTCACCGGTGGTTCGGGGCTTGTTGGTATATATGCGGGGAATGATCAGAATCTTGTCCTTGACCTTTTCCTGCACCGTACGCAGGCGGGATATGTAATCAAGTACGGCATCTTCCCGATCTGCCGAGCAGGGGCCGATGATCAGGATGAAACGGTCACTTTTCCCGCTGAAAACGTCCTGAATCTCGCGGTCATTCTGTTCCTTTCTTCCGGCTAGTTCTGTCGATACCGGATACATGCCCTTGATCTCTTGCGGGGTGGGAAGCTTTCTTTTGAATTCTACGTTCATGGTAGTATCTCCTTATATGGTAAAATTATGTTTTGTTCCTTTATTTTGATTTGTCAAAGTAAGCCCGTCTTTCGGTGGACAAACGCATCATTTGCCTTATGCTCTCGCCGTCCTCCCGTTCCAGGCTGTCGCGAAGGTGACGAAAAGTTTCGGTGAAAAGATCCATCTGATGCAGCAGCTCTTTCTTGTTCATCAGAAAAAGCTCGCTCCACATGACGTCGTTGATTCGCGCAATGCGGGTCAGATCCCGGAAGGAATCTCCTGTATAGTCCGCCAGGTGGGTCGCATCCTTACATGCCATCAGGCTGATCGCGATACAGTGTGTCAGTTGAGACACAAATCCGATCATCTCATCGTGTTCCTTGGGTGACAGTATGGATATACGACCGAATCCAAGAATGCGTCCTAATTCTTTACAGGTTTCGATGGCGTCAGGGGTATTTCTGTCTGTCGGGGTGACAATGTAGTTAGCCCCGGAAAAAATGGCCATATCTGCGTATTCCACGCCGCTCCTTTCCCGCCCAGCCATTGGATGAGCCCCTATGAATTCCAGGTCAGGTCTGTCGTGACTTAGGATTTCCTGCACTTCATACACCACACCGCCCTTAACACCGGTCACGTCCGTCAGCAAAGCGTCCTGTCTGATCATGTGCCGATATTCGTGAATCCAATGTAGAAATGTATGTGGATACAGGGAAAACACCAGGAGATCGAATTGCCCAATATAAGAAGAGGTTGGTTGGCACTCACCATGACGGATCCATCCTTTATCCAGGGCATACCTGACGGAATCGGGATTGATATCAATGGCACCTACCTCGTATCCTTTTGATGTCAAAGCCTGTGCATACCCGCCCCCTATAAGTCCCAGTCCTACAATGAGACATTTTGTATGCTTGTCAATCTGCATATGTTACCTCCAGTCCCAGTCCTTTCAGAACCGTGAAAAAGTCGGGGTAGCTTTTCTTTACAGCTTCTGCATCATCAATGGTTCCGCCGACCAGACTGCACAGTACCGACAGAGCCATGACGATCCGATGGTCATTGTGACCGTGCAAGAGACAGTCAGGCGTGTGCAGTCTGCCCGGGTGTACCGTGACGGTGTTCTCTGCCACATCAACCGCTATCCCGCACTTGTTCAGTTCCTCCGCCATAGCCTGTGCCCGGTCGCTTTCCTTGATGCGTAAACGCCTTGTCCCGGTGAAGACAGCTCCTTGCCTGACAGCAGCTACCGCCATGAGCACAGGCCCGAGGTCGGGACAATCCGCTATGTCGATGCATGCTGCGGTATCGGCTTCTTTGAGATAATGAAAGTAGGTAAGGCATATTCTGTCGCCTTGCCGACTGTCTGGAGACAGTCCGCCAACCCGCACCTGTCCGCCCACTTCATTCAGGGCATACAGGAAGGCTGCGTTAGACCAATCGCCCTCCACCGTGACCGGGTGTGCCCGGTAAGCCTGCCGCCCGGGGATCAGCAAGGTGTGAGGGGCAGCCTCGGTCACGGTGATACCGAAATCAGCCAGAACGTCCAGAGTAATGCCGATATAGTCACGGCTCTCAACAGGCGGCAGAATGCGGAGTATACTGTCCCTGTCCAGGAGGGGCAAGGCAAAGAGAAGACCCGAGATAAACTGACTGCTTACATCACCTGGCACCGCATACTCACCAGGCGGCAGGGTGCCTGCAACAGTCAGCCCATCTGGTCCTCTTTCAAACGAGATTCCCTTGCCGGAGAGTACCATTTCATATGCACCTACTCCACGTTCCATAAGCCGGGGGGAGCCTGTCAGGTGTGCCGATCCGCCACCTATAAGGGATACAGG
>CAZQAI010000258.1:0-2524 GCA_964591305.1 uncultured Clostridium sp. | reverse complement strand
CGTCGAATCAACGCCGGCCTTGTGGGATTTGGCATTGCCCCCCGAATCAATGCGGCAGGTCGGATTGATCATGCTATGAAAGCGGTGAAGCTGCTGCTTGCAGAAACGGCCGAAGAGGCTGTACCCATGGCCGCTGAGCTGTGCGAGATCAATACCAGACGGCAGACAGAGGAAAACCGCATCACGGAACAGGCCTATAAAATGGCAGACGATATGCTGGCCGATACCTTGGCTGCTGCCGACCCGACTCATCCCTGGAACCGTCAGGTGCTGGTACTGGAGGATGATGAATGGATGCAGGGAATCGTGGGTATCGTGGCCTCGCGGGTCACCGAAAGGTATGGCTTGCCTTCCATTCTGATTTCCTTTGACGGGGCTACCGGCGGGTTTTCGGCCGGAAACGATTTGGGAAGAGGTTCAGGCAGGAGCGTCAAGGGACTGAATCTGGTAGAGGCGTTGTCTTTCTGTGAAGACCTGCTGATACGGTACGGCGGGCATGAGTTGGCTGCCGGACTGACCATCCGTCGGGCGGATATTCCCGCCTTTCGGGACAGGATCAATCAGTATGCCGCTACCCACTTGACTGACGAAATGACAGCGGTACGGCATGATGCCGAGTGCCGGATTTCCATGGCCGATCTGACCATGACCCAGGCGCAGGAAATCGAACGCCTGGAGCCTTTCGGCGTGGCCAATGAGACGCCCGTCTTTCTTTTGCGGGACGCGGTGGTGCAAAGAGTATCCGCCATGGGCGGTGGGAAGCACACCCGACTGTCGGTGTACAGTGAAGGCATGCTGATGCAGGCAGTGTGGTTTGGCATGGCTCCGTCCCGTCTGCCGGCGGTCACAGGGGATACAGTGGATATGCTGTTTCAACTCAATATCAATGAGTACCAAGGGGTACGCAGTCTCCAGATGATTGTGCAGGACATGCGGCCTTCGGAGACCGTGACCCTGAGAAGGAGGGAAGCCGCCAAGCGACTGGAAGAAATTTTCAAAGGAGCTCCCCTTACGCCGGAGGAACAGCTGCTTCCTGACCGGGATGATATGGCCCGGGTGTACAGCCTCCTTCGGGACGATGTACGTCGGGGGTGCCATGCCGCGACCGAAAAGGATCTGATCAGACGCATCAACCGAATACAAGATGGGGCGGCGGACGCTCAGCCGGCTGACCGGGCCGTTTTCATGCCGAACGGAATAAACGGGTATGTCAAATTGCGGCTTATCCTGCAAATTCTCAATGAGATGGGGGTCTGCAGAATCCATCAACAGGGAGAGGACATATATGTGTACGATGTGATACCCAATGCACCCCACACCTCGGTGGAAGCGTCTCCCCTTATGCGCCGGCTGAGACATCAGGCGGGCCAGGCGGCAGCGGATGCTGATGGGTCGCACACTGTTGAATGAATCGTCCGTCCCCACATGTGAGGAGCGGTGGACGATTTGCATATATCAGAAAGGAAATGCCATTAATATGGAACACATGGCACATGAAGGCATAGACCGGCTACTTGACATGCTGCGGGCAACCGGAAAGAAATATGATTTGAATAAGATTCAAGCAGCTTACGAGTACGCCGCCGGCCTTCATGCCGGTCAGCGGCGAGCCAGCGGGGAAGCGTACATTACCCATCCTGTCGCTGTGGCCGAAATCGTGGCGGGGTTGGAGCTGGATACCGATTCCATTTGCGCGGCCTTGCTTCACGACACCGTGGAGGACTGCGGGGAAAAGACCAATACAAAGGAAATCGCCAAGAGGTTCGGCCCGGACGTAGCTATGTTGGTTGACGGTCTGACCAAGATCGTGACTCTCCAGGTGGCTGACCGGGAAGAGGCACATATCGAGAATCTCCGTAAGATGCTGCTGGCAATGTCCAAGGATGTACGTGTGATCTTCATCAAGCTGTGCGATCGTCTGCACAATATGCGGACACTGAACGCCAAGCCGGAGGAGAAGCAGCGTCTGACAGCACTGGAGACCATGCAGGTTTATGCACCTCTTGCGCATCGTCTCGGTATGCAGAAAATCAAGCAGGAACTGGAAAATTTGAGTCTGCAATATCTGGATCCCATCGGATATACGGAGGTACAGAGGCACATTGAGAGCAAGTATGGACAGAATCTGGACTTTATCGAGAGCATCCGCGGCATGGTGGGCGAGAAACTGAGAGAGAATGGCATCCGTTTCACTCTGGAAGGCCGCATCAAGACGGTGTACAGCATCTACAAGAAGATGTACAACCAGAACAAGAGCTTCGATGAGATATACGATTTTTACGCGCTGCGTGTCATCGTGGATACCGAGCTTGAGTGTTATACCGTCATGGGCATCATTCATGAGATGTTCAAGTCGGTGCCCGGGCGTTTCAAGGACTATATTTCCCTGCCCAAGCCTAATATGTACCGCTCCTTGCATACCACGGTCATAGGGCGGGACGGTATCCCGTTTGAGGTGCAGATTCGCACCTGGGAAATGCATCATGTGGCAGAGTACGGTATCGCTGCCCATTGGAAGTACAAG
>CAZQAI010000257.1:0-2555 GCA_964591305.1 uncultured Clostridium sp. | reverse complement strand
GAAAGGAGTACGGCATGAAGAACGCAGAATACATCGGGAACGGTGGCTTCCTGCAAAGGGATGGTGTGGAACACGAAGAGTACCGAAACGGCAATACCAGGAAGGGCTATTGGGCGATTGCAGGAAGTGGAATCCTTCATCAGACCATTACGGACAAAAGACTCGCACAAGCGGGATATTTCGATATCCTCGCCAAGTACGAGTCCTTGCATGTTTGATTGAACCGCCGTGTGCCGAACGGCACGCACGGTGGTGTGAGAGGTCGGTCACTCAATTAATGGGTGACCTCCTACTCGATTCGCGCAAAATCATGTCAGTCCATGTTTAACTTCCGTGACATGAAACCCATACTATGGGAGAGATGACGAAACGTACATCAAGGTGAGGGGGATGCTGATCACATGAAACGAACGCCAACCGTAAGAATTTTTATGACTGTGGTACTCCTGCTTTTCACAATAGTATGCTGTGGGTGCATGAGCGGAAGAGACAGACCTGTGCGGATCGGTGTCATCCGAAAGGATGATGCCTCCGCAGAAGCGGCTGCCTGGGAATCTTACCTGCATACTATGGGACAGAAGCTGGGGTTTACTGCAGACTTTGCCACTGTGGATTCCCCTGAGGCAGAGATGTCCGCCATTCAATTGATGTCCGATGCAGGGTGCAAGGCAGTCTTACTGTTTTCCGGATATGATCCGATTGCCGCTGTCCAGACTGCTTCCGACAGGAAAGTATATACTGTCTTTCCTGTCAGTCATCCCACAGATAAGCAGTACGAGCAGGTCAAGGACAACCCGTATTACCTTGGTTCGGTGGCTCCGACGGCTGACACAGAATTTCAGTCAGGGTATGATATGGCCAGATTTTTTGTAGAAGAGAAGGGACAACGCACCTTTACTCTTTTCGGAGGAGACAATATAAGCGGGTCTAATATGCATGTCCGGCGTTTGTCCGGAATGATCACGTACTTTTGTCGGGAAGCGGGTACATCGTATGACGGTGTCAAAACGAGAGAGGAAATCGAAGACAGCATGAGCATGACCGGATTCGATCCCGCTCGCTTCAGCAGCGCAGTCTACCGCATAACCGGATATGTGGATGGCACGACATTCGACGATGTGTTCACTGCGGAGCTGACGCGGAGCCTCAGGGCCGGAGGCATCTGCATTCTGTCAGTGGAAGCCGGAGATACCGTGAGTCACATCGCACACAGCATCACGTCCGCAGACCGGATAGCCTCTTTGATGTCCGGGGGAGTGGGCGCCATCTCTGCTGATTATGCTGCCTGCTTTGATCTGGGTTATACCTACAACTGCGGTCTGTACCCGTCCTCCGTAGCTCCCGGTCTTATCCTGACTCTCGCGGCTTTGGACGGCCACCGTATCAAGGATGAGAATGGGCATGCGCCTTGTATGGATCTGAGGTATTGGGTGGCCACAAGCCGCAGTTCATTGGAGTGCATGCTGGATTCCGACAGTCCGGAATCCGGATACTGCTACGGGGCAGGGGTGATCCGCCACTATCAGGATGCCGGGTATGAGGATCTTGTGAGCCTGTGCAGGTCGGACTATGAGGCAGCTGTCATCATCGGAAAGGAGCTGAATGTCCGAGAGTAATCCGGCTGTGGGCTGATATTCTGATCTTGTAAGGAAAAATCACGGCGCTACACAGACGGCATGATGCCGCACAGATCATGCGGTGCTGCCTTAGAAAATACTTTCGGTTTTCTTTTTGGAACAGGCCGGGGAATAGACCCATCGATCTATGTGAGAGGTGCGGTCTCCTCGGATGAAGTATGTCATGCGAGGAGTAGGCAAGGGTTCACCCCGATAGGCATCAATGAGTACAAGCTTGACTTTCATACGTTCGGGAATGATGCTTTTAATAAAGACAGCCGCGGTTCGCCCCAAAAGAGCCTCGGCGCTTACCTGGTCTCCCTCACGCAGTTCGGCAAGACCCGCCAAATTCGGGGCCAGTTCTACGAAAATTCCATAGTCCTCCACGCTCCGTACAATGCCGGCTACCGTTTGACCGGGTTCAAATCGAGCGGTGTTTTCCTCCCAGGTACCCAGCAGTTCTCTTGTGGTCAGAAAAATACGCCCGCTCTGCCGGTCTATGCTTCGGACAACAGCCCAGATCAGTTGTCCGCTGTACAGACGATCCCGAGGATGAGATATACGTGATACCGATATGGCATCCACGGGAAGCAAGGATGCGATGCCGCAACCAATGTCCACGAAGGCTCCGAAGTTCTCCATGTGTGTGACCCGTCCCCGGATGATGTCGCCGGGAATCAGGTCGGACAAATAATTGGCGGCACACGCGGCTTGTGCAGCTCGCCGGGAGAGGGTGACCGTGCGGAGACCGTTTTCGTCCTCGCTTCCGATGCCAATCACTTTAAAGCAGACCGCTTTGCCTACCCGGGTTAGGATGGCAATGTCCTTGGCTGTTTCGCCCGGACGTATCCAGACCGCCTCCTCCTTGGGAATAAGACCGCGGACAAAGGGAATGGCAGGGAAGTCAATATGTAAATTTAAGTCGCTGTCGCACAGTAG
>CAZQAI010000256.1:0-2566 GCA_964591305.1 uncultured Clostridium sp. | reverse complement strand
GGTAGGCATCCAGATGGGCCTGAGCCTTGGTGTCCAGATAGCGGGCATCCACCACCACATAATCCACATCCGGCGCATCCTCATGATAGTTGAGCTCGTATACCTCATCCCGGTCGGACACATGAGAAAGCAGCCATGTAGAGACGCAGAGCGATGCATCCTCGGGCAAGGAGTCCAACACCTGATCCATTTGCCGGTAGGTGTCCTTGCCGCTGTTCCATTTGTTTGTGTAGGTGCCCACTTTGGGAAGAACCGTGATGATGTACAGGCAGCAACAGGCTGCCGCCCCCAGAGCCAACAGATTCCGTTTGGTGGGAGTACGGAGACTGCTTATATTCAGGATCATGGCGTAGAACAGGAAGGCCGTGATGCCGAACTGATACTGGAAGCCGATGTCGTACTGGTACTGATAGGTGGTCAGTAGGTTCATGAGCATGGGGGCCAGGAGCAGCCAGCGGGACTGTTTTCTGGTGCAGAAGGGAATAAAGCCAAGGGGCAGAAGCATTTGCAAAAAGTACACTACCTTATCCCAATGGTAGTTGGCGGAACCGCTCCAATAGTTGGAGGAGGTTGAGAACAGCTGGGTCAGCAGGTAGCCCGGATTGGTCAGGGCGGTCTTGAGCGCACCCAAAAGACCGGCATCCGATTCATAGATCAGATTGTTGAAACGGTTGATCATGGGCCCGGCAATGGCAGGATTGGCGGTCTCTCCCAGCTCGGCGTAGTAGGCGGCATAATAGGCACTGGTCTTGGTCAGAATTAGCATAGCCACACCGAACCAGGCCAGTGCGCCCAGAGACAGAATGGCTCCGTGCAATAGTTTTTTCCCACGGGAAGAAGCCAACACGTACAGAGCGAAGAGGATTACGTATATCGCCGCATCCTCCTTGACCATCAGTACCCCAAGGGCCAACAGGTACATGGGTAGGTACTTTTCCTTCTCATAGAAATAGAACAACCACAGAAGCAGCGGGGTCAGGAAGCAGTTTTCATGAATGTCGTAGAAGCACCCGGCGGACAGAGCGGGGTAGAGTGAGTAAATCAGGCAGATGGCCATGGTTGTCTTAGGTCCGGCCTTGAGTTGGCGGCAAAGAAGCAGAATGGGAATGACGCCGCTGCACAGCAGAACAGCCTGTCCGATTTGCAAAGTCATGGGGGAGGGAAATATGAAATAGAAAGGCAGCAACAAATAGTAAATAGGGGAGATATGCACCACAAAATGGGAGAGTAGGACATCCCGTTCGCAGGTGACAAGCGGCAGGCCGGTTTCTTTCATGTAATGGAACATGTTGCAGAACAGTCCAAAGTCAAAATTGGGGCAGGAAAAGGTGGCATACCGCAGGCAGGTGATGACGGCAATCAGGATGCCGCCCACAAGACCGCATACCGCCGCCAAGATGGTGACAACATGCTTTCCGGGCCTGAGGCTGTCAAAAAGCAAGCCGTTCCGTTGGACGAAGTAGACAAGAAACAGTCCGTATGCCGCCAGGACAGCCAACAGAAAAGGGAACTGATTATGGCTGTCCTCAAAATCACTCAACCATTTGATCACGCAGACGGTGGCAGAGAGCAGGAGAAACCAGGTGTCGCTCTCATACCGGGGAAGCAGCACCGAGAAGACAGTATATATGAGGAAGAAGGCAACCACCGTGACAAGGAGAGAGCCCATGGAAGTATTCTGGGCGAACGAAAGCTCAAAGAATTGTCCCTCGTCAAACAGCGTGAGCGCCGCAAAGGTACACCATGCCGCGATCAGGCGGCAGATCACATGCTCACGGGTGAAGGCAGGTTTCAGCTTGCCGAAAAAGGTGCGTGTATTCTTGTTCATTGCAGTATCCTTCCCTGATGTCTGGATGGCCTTTGATGGCTTATTCCCCAAACTTTTCCGTGTACAGCCTGATGCAATCCCTGATGATCTCCTTGGCCTCCTTGTGGTCAAACAGCTCCTTGACAGCTGTCTGTTTGTTCTCCAGCTGTTTGTAGACCGTAAAGAAATGCATGATCTCATCAAATATATGGGCCGGAAGTTGGTCAACGGATTCCACACCCCGATAGGTGGGATCGGAGAAGGGAACAGCGATAATTTTGTCGTCCAGTTTGCCGCCGTCAATCATACGCATCGCCCCAATGGGATAGACACGAACCAGCGTCAGGGGATAGAGCGGCTCGGCACACAGCACCAACACATCCAGCGGGTCGCCGTCATCGGCATAGGTGCGGGGAATGAAGCCGTAATTGGCCGGGTAGTGGGTAGCGGTGTACAACACTCTGTCAAGACGCAGAAGTCCCGTTTTTTTGTCCAGCTCGTACTTGCAGGAACTGCCTTTGGGGATCTCCACCACGGCGGTAAAGTCTGTGGGAGTGATCTCGGCCGGATCCATGTTATGCCAGATATTCATGATGAGTGTGCCTCCTCACTTGATATAATCGAATTCGAAATCATAAATTGATACAGTATCTCCGTCATGACAGCCCCGCTCCTCCAGCATGTCGAACACCCCGCTGCTCTGAAGCACGCGTTGGAAGTAGTTGAGGGACTCGTAGTCGTCAAAATTGATGCGGCCCA
>CAZQAI010000255.1:0-2573 GCA_964591305.1 uncultured Clostridium sp. | reverse complement strand
CAGGGCGGTACCTTCCTCAATGACGCCGTACTTCGTTCCTTTGAGACAGAGCTCGGTCGGGAAGTCATCCGCCCCGGCATCGCAGGGCTGATGGGTGCCTACGGAGCCGCTCTGTACGCCCGTTCCTTGGGACTTGAGCAATCCTCCCTCTTGGGTGTTGAGGCACTGGCCGCCTTCACACACACTTCCAAAGCCGCAACCTGTCACGGATGCGGCAACCAATGCCGCTTGACGGTCAACGTCTTCTCCGGAGGGGAAAAGTATATCTCGGGCAACAAGTGCGAACGCGGTGCCGGACGAAAGCTCCCGGAGGGAGCTGACATCATACCCAACCTGCATCGATATAAACGGGAAAAGCTGCAATCTTTGGCAGAGTCAGCGCGGGACGGAGGTCGAGGCGTGATCGGACTGCCCCTGGCTCTGGGCATGTATGAATTGGCCCCCTTGTGGTTCACCTTCTTTACCGAGCTGGGCTTCCGTGTAGTGTTCTCCGGGCCGTCCTCCCGATCGCTGTACCTGCGGGGCCAGTATTCCATCCCCTCCGACACGGCCTGCTACCCAGCCAAGCTGATGCACGGACATATGGAGGATCTGGTGGCTCGGGGGGTGGATGCCATCTTTTACCCTTGTCTGACATACAATATGGATGAGCATGTAGGGGACAATCACTATAACTGTCCCGTGGTAGCCTACTATTCTGAACTGCTGGCCGGAAACATGGAATCACTGAGTAAAACAGATTTCCTGTATCCTTACCTGAATATCAACAACCGCCATCAATTGACACGGGAACTGTATGCCCTATTGGGTAACCGATTCGGGGGCTTTTCCAGAGGCCAGATTGCAAAAGCTGTCCAGGCAGGATTGACTGCCTATCAGACTTGGATGGCCGACATCCGCCATGAGGGAGAGCGGGCGCTGTCCTGGGCCAGGGAGCGCGGCATGCGTACCATGATCCTGTGCGGCCGTCCCTATCATATCGACCCTGAAATCGGCCACGGCATTGACACATTGGCCACCTCTCTGGGCTTTGTCGTGGTCACCGAGGACAGTGTGGCAGGATTGACCTCCCCGGCGCCGGTGCAGGTGCTCAATCAGTGGACGTACCACGCCCGGCTGTATGCCGCCGCCCGGTATGCCACATTACATGATGACGTACAGCTGGTACAGTTGGTCTCCTTTGGATGCGGCCTTGATGCCATTACCACCGATGAGGTGCGTGCCATTCTGGAAGGAGCAGGCAAGCTGTACACGCAGATCAAAATTGACGAGATCACCAATCTGGGCGCTGTGACCATCCGTCTGCGAAGTCTGATCGGGGCTCTTGAATATGCCGCCAAGAAAACGGACACCCCCGACCACAGGCCACTGTCCTCCGACGGGCGGACAAAAGACTATACATCAGTGGGAGGAAGTCACACATGAGTACAGTAAATCAGGAATTTCATGCAACAAGCTGCCCCTCTGCATGCGGGGAGGAAACGCCGGAGCGTGTCATTTTTACCGAGGACATGCGCAAGACCTACACCATTCTCATCCCCACTATGCTCCCCCGTCACTTCAAGATTCTGTCCAATGTCTTCAACCGGTACGGCTACCGCACCGAACCACTGGAGATTGGGTTACACGGTGACAGCCGCACGGTGATTGATGCCGGGCTGAAGTATGTCCACAACGACGCCTGCTACCCTGCCCTTCTGGTGATCGGACAGTTCATCGCCGCATTGGAGAGCGGCACATATGATCCACACAAGGTGGCGCTCCTTCTGACGCAGACAGGAGGCGGGTGCCGAGCTTCCAACTACATTGCTCTGCTTAGAAAAGCACTGCATCGGGCAGGTTACGGGTATGTGCCGGTCATTTCCCTCAACTTCTCCGGTCTTGAGCATATGCCCGGTTTTAAAATCACACTTCCTATGATTCACGGAGCCCTGTATGCCATCCTGTACGGAGACCTCATTATGATGCTGGTCAATCAGTGCCGCCCTTACGAGACTGTCAAGGGAACGGCCGAAACGCTGGCTGACCGATGGAGTATCCGTCTGGCTGACCAAATGACAGAGAAGCGCATTCGCTATCGGGATGTCAAGGCAACCTACCGGGAAATTATCCGAGATTTTGCCGCTATTGAGGGAGTACAGGCCCGGAGAAACGCATCCAAAATCAAAGTGGGCATTGTCGGGGAGATTTTTGTGAAATTCTCGGCATTAGGCAACAATTCTCTGGAGGATTTTCTGGTTTCCGAAGGAGCGGAGCCGGTCATGGCCGGTCTTACCGATTTTTTCCTTTATGTGGTAACCAATGCCATGGTCGACTACAAGCTCTACGGCATCGGGTTCTGGAAATCACGCCTTTACCGGATTGCCGACCGCTTCTTCCTGCGCAAGCAGGATGACATGATTGCCGCCATGCGGGAGCAACCGTTGTTCACTCCGCCCTCCTCCTTCCGACACACCCGGACACTGACCCGGGATTATGTGGGCATGGGGGCCAAAATGGGAGAGGGATGGTTGCTGACAGCTGAGATGCTGGAGTTGATTGATGAGGGTGTGGGCAACATCATCTGCACCCAG
>CAZQAI010000254.1:0-2573 GCA_964591305.1 uncultured Clostridium sp. | reverse complement strand
CAAATGTCTGCTCAAGGTCACTCATCAGCCGCTCCAGATAGGTCGGAATCAGGGACAGGAGACGCTTGGAGGTATAGGACACAAAGGAGCAGTAGGCACATCGGGTGGGGCAAAAAGGAATGGAAATGTACACAGAACAGTCCTTCCTCCCGGGCGTACCGATGATCCTTGCTTCATTGACCGCCACCTCGGTGGCCAGGGTGGCTTTTTTGGGAATGACAAAATAGTCCCGGGACAGCTCCCTCTTTACCCGTGTTTTACTCATGCCCTTTTGTAAAAGCTCGGTGGCCACTTTGGAGGGTCTGACGCCGGTAAGCATCCCCCAGGATGAACGGTAGCCTGTGATGGTTTCGCATACATTGGTCACACAGTCTCCCAGTGCGATCTTCTCTATTCTTTCCTTGGTATACCCCTCCCGGTAGTCATAATGGCGCTTCGCCTCCGCTTCATGTCCCCGGAAAACAAGGCGGGCTTCCACGTCCACCCCCTCTGCGGGAGAGGCCGTCATACGCACCCAGAGCTGCGGCGTGTCTTCCGTCACCTTCTCGCTGTCCGCAAACCCGGAGCCAGGGAAAAAAATCATGCAGAGCGTCTGGATGTAATACTTGTTAACCGGTCCGTCGATGTACAGTCTCATAGTTATGACCATGTCCTTTCTGCAAGCGCGGAAGTTTTGGGCGGTTCCGGCTCTGCCGGAATGGCGCTTTTTCAAAGCGCCAAGACACAAAACTTCCTGTCTGAAAAAAGTTATAAACTTTTTTCAGACTGATGACCATGTCCTTTCTGCAAGCGCGGAAGTTTTGGGCGGTTCCGGCTCTGCCGGAATGGTGCCATCCGTCCGAAGCAGGTCGGTATCCATGACAATGGTCACCGGTCCGTCATTGACCAGGCTGACCTTCATATCCGCCCCGAAAACACCGTGCTCCACGCGAGATACACAGTCCGCTGCCTTTTCCAGGAATATCTCATATAGTCTTTTTGCCTCCTCCGGAGAGGCAGCGTTCATGAAATCGGGGCGGTTGCCGTGTCTGTAATTGGCCAGCAGGGTAAACTGGGACACCACCAGCATCTCGCCCCCGATGTCCTGCACCGAACGGTTCATTTTCCCCTTGTCATCCTCAAAAATGCGAAGCTTGACGATCTTGGAAAGGAGACGGTCCACCTCCGCTTCCGTGTCCCCCCGGGCCACGCCCAGCAGAATGAGCAGTCCGTGGCCACAGGCCCCCACAATCTCTCCCTCTACTGTGACCCGGGCCTCTGTGACCCGCTGAAGCACTGCCTTCATATGCCGATTCCCTGCCGTAGGCCCTTTTAAGAGAGGGCACGGCACCTTCCTTCCTGATAAACTTTTTTTCTGCCGCAAAGTGACCAGGCCACAAGGAACCAGCCGCAGAACAGCCAAGAGGTGCAAGCCGACCCTCATCAGAGTCAGGCAAAACCCCTGACTACATCCACCACATTTCTCAATGAACGCAGACGGCTGACAATGGAGTTGTAGTGATCCACGTTCTTGCAGCTGATCTTGAAATTTATAATGGCACGGCCGCCGCTGGCCTTTTGGGTATTGACAGACAGAATGGACACCTTCATATCAGCCAACGCACTGGTCAATTCGGCCAGCACCCCCATCTCATCCCGCATATGGATCTGGAGTAATGCCTCATACACGCCGTGATCCTGCTCACTGTCCGCCTTCTGCTCCCAGCTCGCCCGCTTCCATCTGTCGCTCAGATCCGGATTGCTCATACCCTGCACAGCGTTGGGACAATCCATTTTGTGAATGGAAATGCCATAGCCCTTGGTGACAAAGCCCACCACCTCGTCGCCAGGCAAGGGATTGCAGCATTTAGCGAATTTGACTACGCATCCTTCGGCCCCGTCCACCACAATGCCGCTGTTGGCACGCAGATGCCGGGGGCGAGAAACCGTGGGGACTGTCTCCACCGACATATCCGACAGCGGTATGCTCTCTGTCTGTTCCTCCGCCCGTAAAAGTCCGAGCTCGTCCATGATCTTAGGCATGATCTTGGACACCGACATCTCACCGTACCCGATGACATTATACAAATCATCCGCTGTATTGAATCCGTTCTTCTGGGCGGCAGCCGCCACCAGTTCCTGCCGTTTGGAGTCGGTGAGCTTGGGAGCAGCCTTTTTGAGTTCGGCATCCAGGGCACTGCGTCCCACCTGAATGTTCTCTGCTCTACGCTCCCGCTTGAACCACTGCCGGATCTTGTTGCGGGCCTCCCCGGTGCGGACAATGTTCAGCCAATCCCGGCTGGGCCCGTGGCCGGAGGAAGGGGAAGCCGTGAGAATCTCCACAATTTCGCCACTGTTGAGCACCCGGTCAATGGGCACGATCATGCCGTTGATTCTGGCGCCTATCATTCGGTTGCCCACTTGGGTATGAATGGCATACGCAAAATCGATTACCGTGGCTCCCTGCGGCAGAGAAATGACATCCCCCTTGGGGGTGAAGACAAACACCTCATCGTGTGAAATGTCGATTTTGAGGGCCTTCATGAATTCTTCAGGGTCTCTGGTGCCATCCTCGGTTTCAATGAGGCGGGCAA
>CAZQAI010000253.1:0-2592 GCA_964591305.1 uncultured Clostridium sp. | reverse complement strand
CGGATAAAGAATCAAATCTCTATCCGGTGCTTTGTCGTATACCTGAACACGGCTCCTGCAAAGAAGAAGGTGTTCGGATTATACCCCAATGGTGGAGATAAGGGGAGTCGAACCCCTGACCTCTTGAATGCCATTCAAGCGCTCTCCCAACTGAGCTATACCCCCGTTCGGAATAACGGTATTATTATACTACAGTGTAAAATGGTTGTCAATAGTTTTTTGAAAAGTTTTCAATTTTTTTATGTTGTCGGGTTACAGTTCAGCCGGAGGAGGGGTTTCTTCCCCCCGGCCTCTCCTGTCTTCAAAAATTTTCAAAAAGAGCCGGTTCCCTAGCTAACCCAAATATACACCGCCAGGTACAGGATTCTCCTCCACCCGCTCTGATTTCTTTGTTGGAAGTAACAGTAAAATCAATGTTCCCACAGCCAGAACCACAGTGACACCCAGTCCACCCTCCAGTCCAAAGCTTCCTCCGTGAAATAGCTTTGCCGCAGTTCCCTCCCCCATGGAGGAAGTCAGGAAAGAAGGCGATACAGCTGATCCGCTGACCGAGATGCCGAAAAGATTCCCTTGGGCAAAATTCCAGACTGAGTGTATGGCGGCGATACCCCACAGACTGCCCCGACGCAAGGTATACAGTGAGGCCAACACCCCGAACAACGTCAAATTCACAAAAGCCAGAACCGACATGCCAGGGTTGCCTACATGCAGTGCGGCAAAGAACAAAGAGTTGGCCAGTACGCACGCCCACACCGGATACCGGCGTGACAGTGTCACCATCAGGTAACCCCTGCATAGCAGCTCTTCGGAAAAGCCCTGGATCAGGTAGGCAAGGAAAAACAAAAGAATCGTACCAACCCGGGGGGCTCTGACCGGGGAAAGGGTCATATGCCCGCTCAGAACGCAGATGCCTACCGCTCCCGAAAACAGACAAAGCCCTATACCAAGCCCCGCCAGGTACTCCCCCACCATACCTCGCCGAGCCAGTCCAAGAGAAGCGGTGTTGCGTTTCTCAAGCTTGCGTACATAGATCAGCACGGCGAGGATCATGCCTACAGTGGCGAATAGCTGTGCCAGCATAATCCAGTCAGGCAGATTCTGCATAATCTCATACACACGTTCCATCATCCCGGCAAAGTCGAATGAAGTACCCTGACTCAGCATCTCCTGAATGCCGTCATCAGTCATGATAGCTACAAGTGTACAGGGTGTCACCACCAGGCTCTCCAGTGTCATGGCCACAAGCAGCACCAGTAGGCATATCAGAATTTCAATGATGATATGCTGCGGCTTTCGTGTGCAGGATTCAGCCTCCTTCAGCATCCTTGTTTTCGGAAACAGCTTCATGTTACGCTCCATTCTGCCGTCAACGGCGGCCGCATAAATCAACTGCGAAATTCGCTGTGACTGTATCGCAGTCAAAAACCGTCCGGCCCCATTTTTTGGAATTTTGCGTGAAACAGCAAGTAATATTTTTGAATCAACATATGGTTTGACGCTATCATCGGCTTCAGTTTACACCAGTATATCACATCGAAGTGTGAAATGCAAGGGGAAACAGACAAGTTTTCACCGCATATAATAAAGCATGATTCGATTGACGGACTCATGATTGATTTTGATGAGGGGGCTTTGTCATGTTCAGTATGTTATTTTCTCCTATCGTGCGGCTGTTTCATCTGATTCTGGGAGTGGGGACAGCCCAGAGTTTTCCTCCACCGCTGGATGCGGCCGAGGAGGAACAGGCCTTCCGCATCTCCCGCAGTCATCCAGACCCAGCCATGCGGGAGGAGGCGCGCCAGAAACTCATTCTCCACAACCTGCGTCTGGTGTCCCATATTGTCCGCAAGTATTACGCGTCCAGCCGCTCACAGGAGGATCTTGTATCCATTGGTACCATCGGACTTTGCAAAGCAGTGGACACCTTCAAGGTGGATGCCGGCACAAGGTTTGCCACTTATGGGGCTAAGTGCATTCAAAATGAGATTCTCATGCACTTCCGTTCTCAAAAAAAGCTGAGTGCTGAGGTATCTCTCAGCGACACCATTGATGTAGACCGAGACGGAAACCCCTTGACTTACATGGATGTCATCAGCTCGGGTGAGTGCGTGTCGGAGGAGGTCTTCCGCAAGGTGGAGGCGGAAAGAGCCATGGCTATGGTACGCACCCGTCTGGAGCCGCGGGAGCAGCAAGTCATCATCCTGCGCTTCGGGCTGGGGGGGACTCCAGCCATGACCCAACGCGAAATTGCCGCTCGACTTGGCATTTCCCGTTCCTATGTCAGCCGCATTGAAAAGGCGGCTATCGACAAGTTACGCGAGGGATTCGGTCTGACATAACAACATATAAGCGAAAACGGGGAAGTCCGAAAAACGATTCAAGTATATGTAAGGCACCACCGCACAATTCCGGCAGTTCAAATACGCTGTCAGAATGGTACGATGGTGTCTTAAAGGTCCCCATATATAAGAGAGAGCCGAACCTTCAACGACCCGACTCCCTTTTTTCTATCCTTTCGGCTTACCGCGCCAGATGAGAGCGGCCAGGTAACCGAACACCAAAGCGGCGGCGGTTCCGCCTGCTGCAGCAGAC
>CAZQAI010000252.1:0-2593 GCA_964591305.1 uncultured Clostridium sp. | reverse complement strand
ACCATGGTTCTTTGTTTTTCCTGTCATATGGGTCATATCTATTGACAAAGCAGATTTTTCGCAAAAATATTACTTTTTTTATTGTAATTTCGCGGCTTGTATGGTATAATGATGCCTAGACCCCAGCCGCATACGGCACGTATACCGGCGGACAGCAGAAAGGAAATTGTTCATCCATGAATGAATTCAATACATATGAGTTTGTGGTCGTTCAAAAGAAAGTCGGCAAGGTCAGGTGTCTGCGTATCCTGGCTGTGATTGGCTATGTGTTATTCTTTCTTGTGATCTTGGTGACTCTGAGCGTTCTGAAGGTCATGCAGCTGATTGCCATCCTGCCTATTCTGGAGTGGATGCTGGTCTTTTTCACGTGGCGGTATGTGAGTAAGGAATTTGAGTACTCCATGACTTCCGGCTATATGACCTTCACTGTGATATATGGCGGCAGGTCAAAGAAGAAAAAACTTGAGCTGTGCATTAAAGACATGAAGGAGATCGCGCCTTACGACGAGGCCGCCTGTGCCCGTTTGGAAAACAGGGGACTGAAAAAGGATTATCTTTTTGTCTCCTCTCTGGATGCGCCTGATATGTATTACGCCGTTTTCTCCAAGGACGGAGAAGAACAGGTGGTATACTTTGAGGCCACCAAGAAAGCCCTGCAGATTCTCCGTTTTTACAATCCTGTGACTGTTGTCACTCAGGTATCCTGCTGACGGAAAACAGTCTGAAAAACCACAGGTTTTTCAAGCATTTGTATCCTGACGCTTTGAAAAAGCGCCATTCCGGCGGAGAGCCGGAATCGTCCAAAACTTCCACATTTACAAAAAGGACATGATATAATAATGAAACAAACATACACCGTCCCCGTGCGTCTTTCCGATGAGCTGATCCGCAAGCTGATCTACATTTCAGAAGCCGAAGGCCGCACGCCGAACAATCAGTTTGCCTTCATGCTCCGCAACAACATTCAGTATTTTGAAAGAACCAAGGGCAAGATCAGCCCCCAGGCACTGGCCGCCATCGATCTTACCCCCTACACCGACTCTCATCATGCAGAGGACACACACCGAAACAAGGAGGAATGACACATGAATGAGAATCATCACCCCGCCACAGGCGGATGCCTTGCCCTGCACCCCGCTGTCTGCTGCGTGGGACATTCATATGAAATCATCCTGCTGTGCGACCGCCGGACGCTGGCTTCGGCCACAGTAGGGGATGTCACCTATACCGACAACAACAACGGTGTGATGCGCACCGATACCCTGGTTCACAAGATCAGGGTTCCGGCTTGGACGTTGGACACCGCCGGCCGGTACACCGTCAATCTGGCTCCGCTGGCCGACCATTGCAATTATTACCTCAAGCCAGAGCCAACTCAGACATTTACTTATGCTTTTCACCCCGTGCCGGATGACCCGGAAGCCCCGGTGCGGATGTTCGTCCTGGCCGACACCCACGGGGACGCTGTGACGCCCGCCCGGGCTGCGCTCTCCTGCCCCGGCATCCAGCTTTTGGTTCTCGATGGCGATATCGGTGCCTCGGCAGACACGCCCGACATGATCACAACGCTGCACCGGCTGGTATCGGATATCACCCGTGGCGAGCTCCCCGTGATATATGCCCGAGGTAACCACGATACCCGGGGACACAATGCAGAGCACCTGACCGACTATGTGCCCACCCGGGACGGCACCACCTTTTACTCATTCCGGCAGGGGCCGGTCTGGGGCGTAGTACTGGACGCCGGGGAGGACAAGCCGGATGACAGCGTGGAATACGGCGGCGTCTGCGACTTTCCCGGCTTCCGGCGTGCCCAGTCGGCCTACCTCCGGGAGCTCATAGCCCACCGGGACAGCGAATACATGGCACCGGGTGTCCGGTACCGGATTGCCGTGTGTCACATGCCCTTTCTATATTCCCGCTACTCCTTTACCCAAACCTCTCCGGATATTTACGCCGAGTGGGTCGGCTTGCTCAACGAGATCGGGATCCAGGTCATGCTATGCGGCCACAACCACTGTCTGGATGAGTTGGGTTCTGACGTCTTTTCCGGGGTTGAAAAGCCTGCCTTCCCCACCCTGCTGTGTGCTGTGATGGATGCTGCTCCTGTCAGGGGGAAGGATCGTTGGATCCCCGGGCAATATACGGGTACAGCCGTTACCTGCCGGGACGGCAGAATCCTGCATGCCTTCATCAACCAAAAAGGAGAGACAGTCTCGCTGTAAGGGTCACGCCTCATCCACTGAAATACCCCGTATTCATGCTGTAAAGAAAGGAATTGTCTTGTCATGAACACGTGTCCTGCTGTTGCCAACCTGCCATTGAAAATCGTGCACGGCTTTCCCCGTCAACCGGGTATGACCTATGAGCAAAAATGCGCTGCCGTCACCGACCACCTGCTCATGCTCCGCCGCAGAGGATTCGGCGGTGTGGTGTCCAATGTGGATTTCCACCATTACACCCTGGACGAAGAGGAGTGGAGGCTGTTCTCCTTTCTCTGCGATGAATGCCAGCGTCTGGGGATGCGGTTGTGGATATATGATGAGAAGGGATATCCCAGCGGCGGAGCGGGCGGTTTGACGCTGGAAGCCAA
>CAZQAI010000251.1:790-2598 GCA_964591305.1 uncultured Clostridium sp. | reverse complement strand
GGCTGCCCCCGTGGCTGAGCTTGGCGGCCGGTCGGTGGGCGAGGTGCTGTTGACCCCCACCAGAATTTATGTCAAGCCGGTCATGGCCCTGCTTGAGGCTGTGCCTGTCCGGTCGCTGTCTCACATCACAGGCGGCGGCTTTTATGAAAACATACCGAGAAGTCTGCCTGCCGGTCTGTGCGCAAAGATCGACCGGGCTTCCCTGAAAATTCTCCCCATCTTCGATCTGATTGCAAGAGAAGGCCGGATCCCTGAGCGGGATATGTTCAATACCTTCAATATGGGGGTGGGCATGAGTGTCATCGTACCCGGCGAGTATGCCGACAAGGCCCTCTCGGTGCTCCGTGCCAACGGCGAGCAAGCCTATCTCATGGGTGAGATCGTAGCCGACGATGACGGGGTGTGCCTGTGCTGATACGGGAAGGGGTCAGCGGCATCCTGGCCGGACTGTGCATCACGCTGGGTGGCAGTGTCTTTCTGGCCTGTGACAACAAGTATGTGGGAGCTGTGTTTTTCTCGGTAGCCCTTCTGACCATCTGTTACTTTGGTTTTTCCCTGTACACGGGACGCATCGGATATCTGGTTCTCAACCACTCCCGCCGGGACATCGGAGCCCTCCTGTGCGGCCTTCTGGGCAATGTGCTGGGCTGTCTCGGTTTCGGTCTTCTCTACCGGGTGGCTTTCCCCGCCCTGGCCGATAAGGCGGGGGCCCTGTGTGCGGTCAAGCTGACCGAGACGGTACCCGAGGCGCTCATCCGGGCCTTGTTCTGCGGGGTACTGATGTACATCGCCGTGTGGATATTCAAAAGTCGGCAAAGCCCCCTGGGCATTCTCATCTGCATTCCTGTCTTTATCCTCAGCGGATTTGAGCATTCCATTGCCAATATGTTCTACTTTTCCGCATCGGCCTCCTTCACATGGGAGAGCCTTGTGTACATACTGCTGATCATAGCGGGCAACACCCTGGGCGGGTGGTTGATCCCCCTGGCACAAAAGCTGACATGCAAAAGCTAGAAAAGGAGGATACCTCACATGCAAAAAGCTAAGATTGCCGTCCTGGTCTCCGGCGGAGGCACCAATCTCCAGGCTCTGATAAACGCCCAGACCAGCGGCATTCTCCGGAGCGGCGAGATCGTCCTGGTGCTGTCCAACAAGGCGGACGCCTACGCCTTGCACCGGGCGCAGACAGTCGGCATCCCTACAGAAACCGTGCTGAAACAGGATTACCCAAGCCGGGAGGTTTTTGAGGAGCGGATCCTGTCCATCCTGCGGGAGGCAGGCATCGACCTCATCATCCTGGCCGGATTCATGAGCATTCTCAGCGCCTCCTTCACGGCGCAGTATCCCCGCCGGATCCTCAATGTCCATCCATCTCTCATCCCCTCCTTCTGTGGGGAAGGATTCTACGGACTGCACGTCCATGAGGCAGCCCTGTCCTACGGGGTCAAGGTCACAGGAGCCACCGTCCATTATGTCAACGAAGTCCCGGATGGGGGTGAGATCATCCTGCAAAAGGCCGTCGATGTCCATGAGAACGACACGCCCGAGACCCTCCAGCGGCGGGTCATGGCAGAGGCTGAGTGGATTCTGCTCCCTCGGGCCGCACAGCTTGTGTCTGAGCAAATTGTCCGTCAAAAAAACGCATAAATACCGGAAAGGAAGAACCGCATCATGAATATATACGAGATCAAATCCATGGGTCAGCGTATCAACGGAAATCCATATGTAGGCAGGGGCATTGTCATAGGCAAGACCGCCGACGGAACGCGGGCTGCCATTGCATACTTCATCATGGGCCGCAGTGAAAA
>CAZQAI010000251.1:0-780 GCA_964591305.1 uncultured Clostridium sp. | reverse complement strand
GCCGGAACCGCGTGTTCACGGTCCGGGATGGCGCCGTCTTTACCGAGCCGTATGACGCCGCTCTTGTCCAGGATCCCTCCCTTATCATCTATGCCGCCGTCCGCTCATATGAGAACAAGCTGATCGTGACCAACGGCGACCAGACCGACACCATCTACCGCTATGTATCCACCGGACACACCATGACCGAGGCTCTGGCCACCCGCGCCTTTGAGCCGGATGCCCCCAACTTCACCCCCCGCATCAGCGGCATGCTGACCTTTGCCGGGGGAGATGTCTCCTATGAAATGAGCATCCTCAAGAGCATTGATGAGGTCGGCAGTGACTGTGCCCGCTATACCTTCTCTTACCCCTCTCGGGCGGGGTTGGGCCACTTCATCCACACCTATGTCACAGACGGCAACCCCATCCCCACCTTCTGCGGTGAGCCGGAACGGGTGAGCATCCCGGACGATATCCACGCCCTGGCCGATGATATATGGAAAAACCTCAACACCGACAACAAAATTTCCCTGTACGTCCGTTACACCTCCCTGGACAGCGGTGCATATGAGGACGTGCTGATCAATAAGTACAATGAGTAAAGGAGCCGTGCAGAGCATGAAAGAATTTGAATTGAAATACGGTTGCAACCCCAACCAGAAGCCCGCCCGCATCTATATGGAGCAGGGCGAGCTGCCTATCCGCATCCTGTCCGGCAAACCCGGCTACATCAACTTCCTGGACGCCTTCAACGCATGGCAGCTGGTCAAGGAGCTGAAGGCCGCCCTGGGCCTCCCC
>CAZQAI010000250.1:0-2606 GCA_964591305.1 uncultured Clostridium sp. | reverse complement strand
ATTGAAAGTTCTTTGGGGGTCCGGGGGCTCCTCCGTTCCCCGGCTGAACTGTAACACTTTTTCGTTACAGTTCAGGGGGCTGTCGCATTAAGCGACAGCCCAGCTGGTTCTCGGGGGATTGGCTGGTGCAGATACGCCGCCGAAGTGAATCCGTGAAGATGCACCGTGCTATCAAAGCAAACGATCTGCTGTGTGCGATGCGGCATCGGTTTCTTTTTTCCATCGGAATTCGATGCATATCTGCCGGCCGGGTGTCCTCTTGGGGGCCAGGGGCCTGGTATTGAAGAGACGGGAAATCAGATACATGGCCAGTTCTTTGGTGTCTTTGTCCATGTCGTTGACCGTGCGGAGCATGGTGACCACGTTGCGGATAGAGCCTTGATTCAATTCGGTCAGCGTACGTGCACCGGTGGACTCCAGTATGCCGAAAAACAGCTTGGTAAAGACCCGCTTTTCATCTCGGCTCATGTGCGTAATGCGTTCCCGGATCACCGTGTCGTTGCGTCTGCCCCGGCTGGATAGCTGCTTATCTCGGACAAACTGCCCACCCAGTACCTCCCAGGACAACCCATTGTGCTGAAAAATACCCAGGCGACTGCTGCGGATGATGTCAAATTCGTCGTGATCCAGCATCAAGCCCACCAGAGAGGAACGCGGAACCAATGTCACAATCCTGTCAGACAGGCTTCTATAGGCCTCTGTGTTCAACATGGCCTCCGAAAAACCGGGACCGTCGTTGCTGTATACACGAACCAGCCGCTTCCTGACTTCCGGCGAAGCATGTACAGCCCCCCAAATGGCCAGATTGCCTCCCTTGGAATGTCCGCCTACATACAGATCGGCTCCTGCCGGAAGCTTCAGATCATTAAGATACTCTACCGCCTTGCGTTGAGCGGGTACCTCGTCCATCCAGGAGAGATTGAAGTCCTCCTTCCATCCTACAATGGTGTCATCTGTACCGCGGAATGCGACATAATACCCACCACCTGACAGGTGAATGGTCAGGACGGAGAATTGCATTTCCCGCTCCTCACTGATCTCATTGATATAACCGGAAAGAATGAGATCCCGGTACCGGGGGGCATTGGCCATGGCCCGGAACAGGTCGCATATCTCGCCGGGCACGATCAGGCCAAGGGGGCGTTGTTCCTTTGGATCATGAGTGAAAAAGTACTCCTTGGCGGCCTCCCGTACCGTAATGCCTTCGGCAGGGTTTGAGGATACGATGCCGTCCAAATCCACATAGGACAGGAGGCAGAAGATCAGATTATCCACTTCATTGAGTCCGGCACCGGAGAAGGGAATATCCCCGCGCCAGGCAATATAATCTATCACATGGGGCATGGCTGATCATACTCCTTTCAGCATTATGTATGGAATCACATGACATGCCATCTACCATAAGGTCACAAACCATTCGGCTGCTTTGAGAACCAGCGGCAGGGAAAGCACGGAGAGCAGGGATGAGGTGCCCACGGTCTGGGATGCATATCCGGAATTCAGATGGTATATTTCGGAGAACATGGTGATGGTGGCGGCGGAAGGCAACGCTGCTTCGGCGGTGATAAAGAGCACCGTGTTGTTGGGTAGCCCGATCAGCTTGGCTACGACGCAGACAATGACCGGGATCATGAGGAGCTTCATGGCGGAGAAGTAGTAAATCTTGCCCGAGCCAAAGATTTGCCTGGGAGTGCGGGTGGCCAGCAAGGCTCCCGTAATGAGTACCGATATAGGGGTGCACAGGTTGGAGAGATATGACAGGAATTTGACCATAAACTCAGGCAGGGCAAATCCGGGGAAGGGGATGGCGAGCATGTAGATCAGCACGCCGATCAAGCAGGGGATTGAGCCGAAGTTGATCAGCACCTTTTTCACTGTCAGCCTGATGTCGCTGCGTCCCCGAGCCAAAATGGCGATACCCCATGTCCAGATGAAAAGGTGGAAGCTGATAACATAGAAGGAAGCCAGAAACAACCCCCGGACGCCGAACAGAGCCTCCATAATAGGAAAGCCGATGAATCCCGTATTGTTGAAGACCATAGAGAACTCTGTGATTTTCCGCTCATCCGGATCCTTGAATCCAATGCAAAAAACAAAGGCCAGCCCTGCCATGAGGGCATGGACACAAAGACCGATCCCCACCATGATGACGCCATCTCTCAGATTGTCATAGGAGAATTCCGCGCCTACCAGGGCGGAAATGATCATCATAGGCTGACCCACCTGGATAATCAGAGTGGAAAAGCGTTTGGAGGCTGCATCGTCCATAATACCTCGCTTTCGGCAGATATATCCACAGGCAATGAGCAGAAACAGGGTGGCGATGATGGTAAGCAAAGAGGTGAAATTCATGACATGTCCTTTCTTAGGTCACAGCGAGGTACAGGGATGCAGGGCAGCAAGGCCGCATCCACGGTAGCCGGCCTTTGGTCTCGGTGACTGATCCTACTACCCCTCGTTTCTGAGAGCATCCAGCCGTGCCTTGATATGCTCCATGTCAGAGAGCATGTCCTCTTTTTTAGAGGGGTCCCGGAGCAGGGCGGCAGGGTGGTACACAGCGGTCATGAGGTACTTTCCCTTGCGGACAAAGACTCCGTGCTCCCTGG
>CAZQAI010000249.1:1621-2608 GCA_964591305.1 uncultured Clostridium sp. | reverse complement strand
GATGTGATCCCCGGCATCGGCGTAGCGGGACAGAAAAATTTCCAGCTGCCCGTCGGTCTCTCCCTCCTCACACAGCCAATACAGACGCACATCCTCATCCAGTGAGGCCACAAAGCGTTCGGTCTCCTTTGAGATCCGGGTGATGTTGCTGTCCCCCACGTCCAGGAGGGTCATACGCCCCGGCAAAGCGTACATCAGAATCACAACGCCCACAAGGAGAAGCAGGAGCACCGCTCCGCTGATAAAGGCATACGTGCCGCAACGGACAGCGTGCCTGTTTTGTACGGTATTTCGATTCACGGACATATCACAACTCTCCTTTGCACATGGCGGTCACATATACCGCTTCCTGTCGGCGGACTTGACCGTCAGGAACACGAAAAAGACCGCGTAGGACACGAAAACAGCGATGGACGTCAAATCGAACAGGCTGTATATGGCCATGTATGTGAATTGAGCAAAAGGGGAGACCGCCGCCAAAAAGAGCGGGAACGCACCGGCCACAAGCTCCGGCTTGGCGATATACACCACCGCCAACGGCACTAGGAGGACCGCCGCCGTCACCCAGGACACTGCCGGGCTCCGACTGGTCAGCCAAGCGAACCATGCCGCCAGAGCCGTCAGAACAGCAAAGCCGATCAGGGAAGCCAGGGCGCTGTCCGGCAGGACAGACGCCACAAGAGGCAGCAGGTACAGAACCGTCAGCACGCCGACTCCAAGCACCGCCGCCACCGCCAGGTTTTCGGTCAGGGAGGACAAAAACATGCACAGGGCAATCAGGCCCGCTCCCATCAGGTAAAAGGCCAGCAACGAGGTGTAGGAGGCGGCAAAGCTGACCGTCCCGTATATCGAGAAGACAAGCGGGTAGAGACAGAGCACCCCCACCGGAATGGTGAACACCGCCAGCAAAGCCAAGTACTTGCCCAGCACCACAGACGAGGACTTGATAGGCAAAGAAAGGTAAAACATGTCGGTTTTATTCTTCTT
>CAZQAI010000249.1:0-1611 GCA_964591305.1 uncultured Clostridium sp. | reverse complement strand
GAACGCATACAAAGAATAGGTACCATGATAATCAGGGCATACTCTCCAAAGGAGAGGCAGTAGGTGATGTCGGCCAGGCCGCCCAGAAAGTTGAAGTAGGCAACCATCAGGTCGGTGAGAAACAGCAGCACCGCCGCAAAAAGAAAGCCCACCACGCCCCGCATACAGCAGCGGAATTCACGTTTGCATACGGCTATCATAGCCTTTCCCCCTCTCCCGGATCATGCGGAGTCCCGGCACGCGACCCGTCCGGCTTGCTTTTTCCGCTGAGATCACGGCTGCCTGCCTGATCCGCAGCCCCCTCGCCGGTCAGATGCAGGAACACCTCCTCCAGAGACTGCTCCCGCTGCTCCATGGAGATCACGGCGTACCGTTTCTCCGCCATGGCAAAAAAGATGGCGTCCCGCAGATCAGCGGCACCGGTGTGCACCGTGACCGCCACTATCCCTGTCCCTGTCGCTGCGTCGGCGGCCTCCGCCGACTCTACCCCATTTATGCTTTGCAAAACAGCCAGAATGCCGACTTTGTCCCCCTTGATTTCCATGCGAAGAGTACGGGTACGGGACGATCCGGCCTCCAGGGCCTGCCTGTCATCATCGGCGACCACCCGGCCGCCATCCAGAATGATCACATGATCGCACAGCTCGCTGATCTCAGACAGAATATGGCTGGATACGATCACCGTCTTGTTTTCCCCCAGCCGCCGGATCAGGGTGCGGATCTCGGTGATCTGTCGGGGATCAAGTCCTACAGTCGGCTCATCCAGAATGACAATGTCCGGATGGCCCAAAAGAGCCTGGGCGATGCCGACCCGCTGGCCGTAGCCCTTGGACAGGGTACGGATCAGGCGGCCTCTCACATCCGTCAGGCCCGTGAGCGCCACGACCTCGTTGATCTGTCGGATTGCCGGCTCCGCCCCCACTCCCTTGACCTCGGCCACAAAGCTGAGGTACTCATAAGGCGTCATGTCCGGAAACAGCGGCGGAATCTCCGGCAGGTACCCGATCTGCCGCTTGGCCTCCATCGGGTGCCGGCTGATGTCATACCCGTTGATGAGCACCTTGCCCTGCGTCGGGGACAGGCATCCGGCTATCATGTTCATGGTGGTGGATTTTCCCGCCCCGTTCGGCCCCAGAAGTCCATATATGTGTCCGTTGCGGATTCTGAAGCTGACGTCGTCTACAGCCAGAAGCTTCCCGTACCGCTTGGTCAGATGCTGTACCTCTATCAAGGATGATTCCTCCCTTTCTGTTCAGGCCAGGCGGCCCTTGCTGTCGCTGTCACGATCTTCCCCCTGCGTCATATACATAGTCCCGGTATTATTATAAATCATAAAGCCCTTGGATGTCAAGGGTTTGACATGATTTTGATGATTTCCTGATTCTTTTTTCTCAAAGCGCGCTCACCTCATTGACAGGCGGGATTTTTTGTGATATAATACAATTCAGAGAAGTAAAATTCGAAAGGAATTGTGTCGAATGATGGTTGATCACACGCATTCTGCGAAAGGTAAGCCACAGGGTGACCTGACGAACGGGCGGCATCTCCCGCATGACGGGTCTCTCCCGCTTCCGGACATGCGGCGGGCACTTGATGAGTATCTGTTTCACC
>CAZQAI010000248.1:0-2614 GCA_964591305.1 uncultured Clostridium sp. | reverse complement strand
GTTCGGGACAGGCTGCCGGGCATGGACATGCATATCTCCACGCAGGCCAGCATCATCAGTCCGGCTGCCGCCTGCGCTTGGGCCGCCTTGGGAGCCCGCCGCTTGGTGCTGGCCAGAGAACTGCAATTCTCCGAAATCAAGGCCATCCGGGAGGCTCTGCCACGCGATGTGGAGCTGGAGGCCTTCATTCATGGTTCCATGTGCGTTTCATACAGCGGCCGGTGCCTGCTGGCCAACATGATGAACGGCCGGGACGGCAACAGGGGAACCTGCTCGCAGCCTTGCCGCTGGCACTATACCCTGTATGAGGAGAAGCGCCCGGAATTTCCCATTCCCATTGAGCGGAACGATATGGGCACCTTCATTATGTCCTCCCGGGACATGTGCATGATCGAGCATATCCCGGAGCTGATGGAGAGCGGCATTGACTCCTTTAAGATCGAAGGCCGCATGAAATCCTCGTACTACACCGCTGTGGTAACCAATACATACCGCATGGCCATGGATGCCTATCAACGCGACCCGGCTGGCTACCGGTACAACCCCATTTGGGGGAGGGAGCTGGAAAGCGTCTCCCACAGGGAGTATGCCACCGGCTTTTACCTGGATGATCCCATGAAACAGCCCCAGCTGGTGCAGGGCGGACACTATATCCAGGAGAAGGCATATTTCGGCACGGCCATCACATATGATACTCCCGAAGCACAGGCGGAATTGGCCGCCATCTGCGCCCGGGGGGTACCGGTGGAGAGTAGCGACGGACGGTTGTACCGCTTCATGGAGAAGAACAAGGTGCAGGCCGCAGACCGGGCTGAGATACTCTCCCCCGGCCGGATCGGACGTTTCTTTTACGTGGGAGAGCTGTATGACACCTCCGGCTGTATACGGGCCAATATCCCGCACCCTGAGATGATCTTCTGGGCACGGGTGCCTCATGCTGTCCGACCGGGGGACATTATGAGAGCCTCTGTTACAAGATAATCGCAAGATAAAAGAGAATCGGGTCGGGACAGACTGCCGGATAGATTCAACAGAAAGGAATATCATGATGGAAACCTTTTTTGAACTTCTCAAGGCGCTGCTGTTTGGCGTGGTGGAGGGCATCACGGAATGGCTGCCTATCAGCTCTACGGGACATCTCATTCTGCTCAACGAACTGGTGTCACTGTCGGCTTCCGATGCCTTTTGGGAGATGTTTGAGGTGGTCATACAACTGGGAGCCATCCTGGCGGTGATCGTGCTGTTTTTCCGCAAGCTCAACCCCTTTGCTCTGTCCAAGTCACCGGACGAAAAAAAGGCCACCTGGACTCTCTGGCTCAAGGTGGTGATTGCCATCATTCCTTCCGCTGTGATCGGGCTGCTTTTCGATGACTGGATGGACGAACACCTGTACAATTATGTGGTGGTGGCCGTGGCTCTGATCGTGTACGGTGTGGCCTTTCTGTTCCTTGAGAAGGGAAAGATTTTCTCCCGGGGACGGGTGAGTGAGGTGGGACAAATTAGCTATGTGACGGCCCTGCTGATCGGATGCTTCCAGGTGCTGGCCCTGGTACCGGGTACCTCCCGCTCCGGCTCTACCATCCTGGGTGCCATGTTGTTGGGCTTATCCCGGGGAGCTGCCGCCGAATTCTCCTTTTTCCTGGCCATTCCAACCATGGCGGGAGCCAGCCTTGTTAAGGTGGTCAAGTTTGTGGGGAGCGGGATGAGCATGACTGGACTTGAATGGGCTGTTTTGGCGGTGGGGTGCGTCAGTGCCTTTGCAGTCTCGCTTTGCGCCATCCGATTCCTCATGGACTTTGTAAAAAAGCACAGTTTCGCTGCTTTCGGAGTCTACCGCATCGCGCTCGGGGTGCTGGTGCTGATCTGGTTCCTTGTACGTTGAAACACCATGTCTCGGAATGAAAAACTGGTGATTCCCTACCCGGTGGTAGTGGAGGGAAAGTACGATAAGATCAGACTTTCCAACATCATGGAGGGGCAGATCGTCACCACCGACGGTTTTGGTATTTTTAAGGAAGAAGAAAAGAAACAGCTCATCCGCCGCCTGGCGGAGGTTTCCCCTCTCATCCTGCTAACCGACAGCGACGGGGGCGGGAAGGTTATTCGTGCTCACCTATGCGGCCTTGTACCCAAGGATCGACTGATTCAGCTGTACATTCCCCGGGTGGAGGGCAAGGAAAAAAGAAAGAGTGCCCCTTCGGCGGAGGGTACACTGGGCGTGGAGGGGATGGAGGACAGCCTGCTTCGCCGCCTGCTGGCTCCTTATGCGGTGGGAGTCGGGGAAAATACGCGACGGCGGGCCGGCGAGAACCGGCTGTCTAAGGTGGATTTCTACCTGGATGGCCTGACCGGTGGCCCGGACAGCCGGGCCCGGCGGGATGCTTTGGCCGGAAAATTGGGTTTGCCGCCCGGCATGACCGCAGGGGCCTTGCTGGAGGCGGTGAAGCTGCTGGTCAGTTACGAGAAATATCTGTCCCTGGTGGGCAGGCGGGAGGACCCTGACGGGAAAATATGAGGGGTTGGTACCGCAAATCAAGGGGCCTTCGCACCAATGCGCGAAGGCCCCTTGATTAGGGCTTGTTTGAAAAATGGCCACCGATTGTATTATTTCAAC
>CAZQAI010000247.1:0-2620 GCA_964591305.1 uncultured Clostridium sp. | reverse complement strand
TTGTTTGTTCATGCCTTTATTATATCACATTTTTCGTGAATGAGCAAGATTTTTTGTGAGGTGGTGCCTTAATATTAATAGCGAGTTGTTGGAGTGGATTGTTGAAAGGCGGGGGCTATATAGTAAATCCGAAATGTGCTGCAACTATGGAAGGGTATATGCTATTCAAAAATAGAAAATTAAAAATGATGATGTTCTGACTGTTGGAATCAAAATGTGAGGTCTGAAATGGTTTGTAAAAATGTTTTGATTAAGGCACCACCGCACAATACACAGCTAACGTCAGAACTGTGCGGTGATGCCTTACTTTTATTTTCCTGTGGAGCCGAATCCGCCCTGTCCCCGGTCGGTCTCATCCAAGGAGTCCACCTCCTGAAAAGCGGGGGTGAGAACGGGGACAAGCACAAGCTGGGCTACCCGATCACCCGGGGAGACTGTCTGGGGGTTGTCCCCGTGGTTGTGCAGAGAGATCAGCCACTCTCCCCGGTAGTCGGAGTCTATGACCCCCACCTTGTTGGCAGGAGCCAGTCCCCGCTTGGTGGCCAGGCCGCTTCTGGCAAAAATCAGGCCCACATATCCCTCGGGTACGGCGGCGGAGAAGCCTGTGCGGATGAGCACGGTCTCCCCCGGGGCTACTGTGACCGGCTCTTCTGATGGCAAGGCATACAGGTCGGCCCCTGCGGCTCCCGGCGTAGCATATGCCGGGAGACGGGCCTGGGGGTCCAGCTTACAAAATTTCATGTCGACCGACATACTACGCCTCACACCGTCAGGGTGTACACGCCGGAGCCGTACACCGTATCCAGACTGCCTGCCTGGAAGTGGCAGGTGGTGTTGGCCGGTACTTCAATGGTGTAGGCTGTCTTGTCTCCCTTACGCTCGAAGGACACGCTGATGCGGCCATATGGGCATTCATGAGTGACAGTGGCGGACGGAATGGCCTCAAAGTGACAGGGTTTAATCTCAAAGGTAGCAAAGCCCGGCTCCAGGGGCCGGATACCGCCTACATCCGCATACAGGAAGTATGCAAAACCGGAGTGCATGGGGTGATTATAGGAGGGTGTCCCCTTCTCTCGGGGCTGTCCGATGCCCTTCAGTTCTAGGCACTCCCACAGAGAGGTGGCGCCATCATCCATCATGGTACCAAAGCTGATGTGGTCCCTTGTGAACATGAAGGAAAGAGCCATATCCCCGTGGCCGCTCTCACACAGAGCCGGAATCAGGTATTTGTTTCCATATATGCCGGTGGGCATGTTAAAATCATCCGCCCGGATCATGCCGACCACTGCAGCCAGCAGGTTCTCCCGCTCACCCTCCGGGTACAGGCCGGTCATCAGTGCCACACCGCAGGAGCCCCAGGTGCTGTACGAGTGGGTTTGCGTGTTCCAGAAATACTTAATATAAGATGCCTTGATTTGGTTTGCTAGGTCATCGTAGTATTTTTTGTCACCCAAATTGAGAGCCGCGCACAGCTCGCTCATGCGTAGGCAGATCTCATAAAACATCTGAGTCGAGGATTCTGCGACCGGAATGCGGCGAGGGCTGTCATGACCGCAGGGAGGACACCAGTCTCCCAGGCCACGGGTGATGATATAGCCGTCATAAGCCTGGTTTGAAGCAGCATCTGCCTTTTCGTGCTCCACCCACTTCTTCATCTTCTCCCAGTTGTCCCGCACCACCTGTTCGTTGCCGTAGTAACGGTACATCCAGTAGGGAATGATGATCTGGGCACAGCCCCACAGCGGGGATGCTTCTCCGCAGCCCCGTTTACCGGGGGCTATCATCTGCCAGACTCCATACACGTCATCCTCTGTACGGATGTCGCCCATATATTTCTCGTAGCAAGCTTCCATGTCGTAATTCATCATACCGGTGTTGCACACCACCTGAGCGTCGCCTAACCAGCCGCACTTCTCACGCCCGGGACAGTCCTCGGGGTATCCGTGATAATTGGAGCGGAAGGTGGACATCATGATGCGCTGGAGGTGATTGAGATCCTCGTGGGTGCTCTCAAAAGTACCTGTCTGTGTCAGGTCGGTGGACAGAGCATAGCCCACGGCCACACTCAGCTCGGGATTGGAGCCGTATGCACGCAGATCATGGTAGCCGGTAATTTCAATATAGCGGAAGGCATGGTAGGTAAACCGCGGCCGCCAGGTTTCGCCGCCCCGGTCGCCTCGGGCGATGTACACATCCTGCTGGATGCACTGGATGGCAAAGGAGCCGATGGAACGGAAGTCCAAGGTGCCGTCCGGATTAACCGTCTCGGCAAATCGGAAGACATACTGAGCTCCCCGGGGCGAATTGGGAATTTGGAACTCGGCAAAGCCGGCAAAATTTTCTCCCAGGTCGATGATCCAGGCACCGTCATCCTTTCCGCTGGCCTGCCGGACAGAGACAGCGGGTATCTGCCGAATGATGCGCACGGGAGGCATCTGACATATCGTCAGCTCTCCCTTGGGCACCTGATCCGCCACCACAGAACCCCATCCTTCCCCGTCCCCGTTAGGGTCAGCGAAATCCGGTGTTTCCAAACGCGAATCGTAGGTTTCTCCGCCATACAGGTTGTTGAGCACCACCGGGCTGTACTTGTATTCCCATGTACCGTCCTCGCCTGTGG
>CAZQAI010000246.1:0-2620 GCA_964591305.1 uncultured Clostridium sp. | reverse complement strand
CCACTCTACAGTGGAAAAGGGAGCGTACTATAGAGGGTGGCTGAACTGTAACGGGAGGGATTCCTTCCCCCGGCTGAACTGCAACGCGCATCTTGACAGCGTATCTACTTTTTTTACAGGAAATGCTCAGAAAGTGTTGTGACACAGGCTCTCCCTGTCATGCCCGCCAACTTCGCTGCATAAAATCTTCCAGTACCGTTGTACATGACCCGGGCATCCCGCCGGAAAAGCCAAGAAAGGACAAACCATATGGATTCAAGAAATACCCGCACCTCTACCTCCCTGCCAAGTCCGCTGACACCTGCCCAGGTGGAAGACTCCCGCCGGATACATGGCAGCAACATCCTTACCCGCAAGGCACGAAAGAGCTTCGGGCGGCAGTTTCTCGCCAATTTGGGAGACCCTGTCATCCGCATCCTGTTATGCGCCCTGGCTCTCAACCTGCTCTTTGCCTTTCGGGGCGCCGATTGGTTTGAGACCGGCGGCATTGCATTGGCGGTCTTTTTGGCCACCTTGATTTCCACCCTGTCGGAGCACGGCTCCGAGGCGGCCTTTGCCCGTCTGTCCGAGGAATGCGCCCGGGCGGTCTGCCGGGTGCGGCGTCGGAATGCGGCAGGGCAACAGGAGCTGACTGAGATTCCGGTGGAGGATGTAGTGGTGGGAGACATCATCGCCCTAAATGCCGGAGACATGATCCCCGCCGATGGGGTGCTTGTGACAGGTGAACTTCATGTGGATCAGTCTGCTATGACCGGAGAATCCCGGGAGGTGATCAAGCACCCAGCCGCTCTCTCCCGCACGACCGACGGCCGGGCAGATCCCCATGGGACGGCATCCCCAAATACCCCTGACGCTGCTCCCTCTCCCTCCGATCCTACCGCCCTCTTCCGGGGCTGTGTCATCCTTGGCGGACAGGGGGACATGCTGGCCCAACGCGTGGGGGATCGCACCTTTCTGGGGGAAATTTCCGACGAAGTGCAAACCGACACCCGTGAGAGTCCTCTGAAATACCGACTGAACAAGCTGGCCGGCCAGATCAGCCGTATGGGCTATGTCGCTGCTGCTTTGGTGGCTTTCATTTTTCTGCTCAACGCCTTTCTGTTCGACAGCGGGTTTGACAAGGCAATCATTTTGTCCAAAATCACCGACTGGCGGTATGTGTGGAATACATTCTTCCATGCTATCACGCTGGGCCTTACCGTTCTGGTGGTAGCTGTACCGGAAGGACTGCCTATGATGATCGCCGTTGTGTTGTCCTCCAACATCAAAAAGATGGTCAAGGATCAGGTCCTGGTGCGAAAGCCGGTCGGCATTGAGGCGGCCGGCAGCATGAACCTGCTGTTCACAGACAAGACCGGCACACTGACTGAGGGCAGCCTGTCGGTTGGGCGTGTGCTTCTGGGTGACGGCATGGAGGTCAGCGACCTGGGCAGCTTGGCATCCCGTGCCCCTGCCCTGTACGCCCGGGTGGCGGATGCCTGCATGACCAACACTGAGTCAGGGCCCGGTTACCATACAGAGTCCGGGGCCGGACACGGATTGGATTCAAATACCGTAAAAAGTAGGCGTGCCGGTGGGACACGCCCTGCCTCATCTGACGATCCCTTACGGGCTCTGGGCGGCAATGCCACAGACCGGGCCCTCATGGACGCTGTTCTCCGGCGCGGCAAAACACTCTCCCCTTCTCCGGTCATGGAAAAACTCCCCTTTGACAGTGCAAGAAAGTATGCCTGTGCTGTGGTACGGCGGGCGGGAGAGCAAGTGCTGTACGTCAAGGGCGCTCCCGAACGCCTGCTGCCGCATATCACCGCCATGTACCGGGAGGACGGGCAGAGCGTTCCCTTTGACCGTCAGGCCTTTACTGACAGGCTGAGCAACCTGACCCGTCAGGGTGGCCGGGTGATCCTGCTCTGTGAACGGATCATGACCCGTGGGCAGTCTTTCCCTCGATTCGCCGCCCCGGAGGTGGGTTTGTTCGGCTCCCTGACCTTGTGCTGCGCTTTCCTTTTATCCGACAAAGTACGGAAACAAGCGCCCCGTGCCGTGGCCACGCTCCGGCGCGCGGGCATTCACGTGGTCATGATGACAGGTGACAACAGGGACACGGCACGCTCCATCGCCGAGACCTGCGGCATTTTAGGCGGCGGGGTAGATATTGTGCTGGAGAGCGAAGAGTTGTCCCACATGACCGATACCCGCCTGCGGGAGCTGCTCCCCCGGATCGGTGTCATTGCCCGGGCCCTGCCCACCGATAAGTCCCGCCTGGTTCGCCTAGCTCAGGAAAGCGATCTGGTGGTAGGCATGACGGGGGACGGCATCAACGACGCCCCCGCCCTCAAGCGGGCCGATATCGGCTTTGCCATGGGAAGCGGCACTCAGGTAGCCAAAGACGCGGGTGACATCATCATCATGGATAACAACCTGTCCTCCATCGCCCGGGCGGTACTGTATGGACGCACCATATTCAAGAGCATACGCAAGTTCATCACCCTCCAGCTGACCATGAACCTGTGCGCTGTGGGCGTGTCCATGATCTGTCCCTTCATCGGCATTGATGCCCCGGTGACCGTGGTGCAGATGCTGTGGATCAACCTCATCATGGATACGCTGGGCGGTCTGG
>CAZQAI010000245.1:0-2624 GCA_964591305.1 uncultured Clostridium sp. | reverse complement strand
TTTTGACCGGGTTATCACTTGTTGACGACAGTTCATCGTCTACCGTGATCTGGTTTGCTGTTACAAGCGTATTCAACAAGGAGATATCCGACCTGGCTGTGCTGTCCTTGATGTTATAGGCTGTGCCACTGACCGTGATTTGGCTGATGTCTGCCATTTTCTTATCCTCCGATTATCAGATTTTCATTCTTGACCAATATGTTTGTCTGGCTGTCACTCCAGCGAATGTATAAGATGCTGTCGTCGACACTGTAGGTTACATTTGAATATGATCCGCCACCCATAGCCAAAGCACGGGACAAGGCATCGTTGGCTTCTTTGGAAGCCGAACGGACATCGGCTAACAATGTGATCAATATGTCATAATTTTCTTCCTCGGTGATACTGTCCGATGCCGGAATGGATGGCTCTACATTCATGTCGAAGGCGAAGGAAGTCAGTTTTCTGTCCTGTGCGTCGATAACCGAGACCTCGCACCTGACCCATGATCCCAGTTCAAGGAGCCAGCCAGGGAGAGAAAAGATCAGACTTCCGTCCGGATTGACGGAACCTACATAGGATTTTACTTCACCGTCCGAACGACAGGCATGAAGCAGGACGGTATCCTCTGCTTCCAGAGATACCGGCTTGCCGCGATTGGTCAGGTATACCTGAATGTATCGAGAATCAAAATCAAATTGCTTGGCTGCCACTGCACGGATCGTATTCTTCTGAGCCACATCAATATAGATAGGTGTGGTGATCTGTGCCATATACACGCCTCCTTTCTGGATATGCTGTTGTATGCTGAGCGTATGTGGCAGGCCGGGGGGCATGGGGCGGGGCATGCTGCCTCCGGAGGGCATGCAGAGTTGGGGGCGACGATCTTTGCCTGCGTCGGAACAGATACCTGTGCCCGGTTCCGGTCTGCTTGCTCATTATACAGTCTGTTCCTGCTGTTCGTCAATCCCAAAACAGACGATTTGCCAGTTCGAACGTTGGATATGACAGATTGACATCGGTACCCGCTTATGATATAATGAAAGCACTATTCTGAGAAAGCTGCACATGGCAATATTATGAACGAATGGAGAGAGAGGAATATGTCGCCTACATGCTCACTATCCGAAGCTGCTCCTCGGGTGCTTATCACCGCCACACTGCAAAGTCATATTGTACAGTTCCACCGTCCTCTTGCCCGTCTGCTTCATGATCACGGGTATGAAGTGCATGTGGCCGCCAGAAATAATTTGGGGGAAAAGAACGGACTTACCCTGGATTTTGCCGATCGGGTTTTTGATGTGCCTTTTGGACGTTCTCCCACTGACAAGCATAACCCACAGGCTTACCGTCTCCTCAAACGCATCATCCGGGAGAATCAGTATGCTGTGATCCATTGTAATACTCCGGTGGGTGGGATCCTGACCCGAATGGCTGCCCGTAAGGAACGTAAGGCAGGGCAACCCCGGGTCATATATACTGCCCACGGTTTTTATTTCTACCGAGGTGGGCCTTGGATGGATTGGATGCTGTATTATCCGCTGGAAAAGTACTTTGCCAATCATGGCACGGACCTGCTTCTGACCATCAATTCCGAGGACTTTGATCTGGCGCAAAGAAAATTCCGCTGTCTCACAGGTCGCATTCACGGAGTGGGCGTCGATGCCGGGCGTTACAGCCCCTGCCTGCCGGAGGACAAGACCGCCCTGCGCACCGAACTGGGCTTGCCCAACAGTCCGGACACCCGCATCATTCTTTGTGCTGGGGAGCTCAGACCCAACAAGAACCAGGCCATGCTTCTGCGGGCCATGCCGACGGTGGTTACCGCCTGTCCGTCCGTGCATCTGCTGCTGGCAGGAAACGGTCCTGAGGAGGAACGCCTGCAGAGTATGACGCATACCCTGGGGCTTGACGGACATGTCACCTTCCTGGGTTACTCAATTCGTCTGCAGGATTACCAAAAGGCTTCCGACCTAGCGGTGTCCTGCAGTATTCGGGAAGGGTTGGGCTTGAATCTGATTGAGGCCATGCTCACAGCCCATCCGGTGGTGGCTACCGATAACAGGGGTCACAGGGAGCTGGTCAGGGAAGGGGAGACCGGATATCTGGTGCCTGTGGGGGATGTCAGCACCTTGGCTGACCGTATCCTGACGCTGATCCGCAGTCCGTTGCAGATGGCTGTCATGGGACAGGCAGGCCGCGTAGCCGCTGACCGGTATACTTATGAAGCGGTATACAAGGAGCTGGAGACTTTCTATTTCCCCTTTTTATCGGATGCCGGAGGAAGTCTGTAGTATCTGAATTTGTGCGGAATGACCTGAAATTTTTTGTAATATGCCAAAGTGTTGTGTCACGGAAATCAATTTTCAATTTACCCAAAACCTCTATACAAAAATTGCAAACTGTGCTATAATAATACCATGGAAAGCAAAGGACTTATCGACTATTTTGAAGAAGTCGAAACAGAAAATGAATATAATGGATACTTCTGCAGGGTATCGGAAGCAGTGAGCATAGCCGTGCTGGGAAGCCTGTGCGGTCTGAAAAACATCAGACAAATACACCAATGGGCCAAAAGTGAGCGAGTAAGCGAATTATTGAAGGAGAAATTCGGAATCGCCCACATACCGTGCTACTATTGGTTG
>CAZQAI010000244.1:0-2635 GCA_964591305.1 uncultured Clostridium sp. | reverse complement strand
GGGCTTCTTTCAAGAAGCCCCCAGGCGTTCCCCCGTTCCCCGGATGAACTGTAACACTGAAGTACATGCTGCGTGAATTCCCAAAGTAAATTCCACAGTAGGAAGGGCGTGGAATTTACTTTGGGAATTCACTGAAAATTGATTTCCGTGTGTATCCGAAACGGTTGCTTGACTTTTCGCAGGAGGTATGGTATACTGAATTATCAATCTGCAAGCAGTCGTGATTCTCATTTTCTCTCAAGGAGGTCAACATGAGTGTCCTCGTATGGTTGGAATGGCTTCTTGACCACACCCCCCGCCTGCCGTCAAAGCCATCGGTTTGGGGCTTGTTTCACTCTGTCTCCCTGTTTCTCATTCTGGCCCTGTTCTTACTGATGATCCTGTTCCGCCGCCGACTTCCAAAAGGAGAGTCGGCTCTGCGGCGAATGCTGACGCTGTTTGGAGTGGGTCTTCTTTTACTGGAGATAGGGAAACAGATTGTGTACAGTTATGACCCCGCAACCGGGTGGACCTACAATTGGTCCCGCTTCCCTTTCCAGTTCTGCTCCACCCCGATTTACGCAGCCCTTACAGCCATGTGTCTGCCGGACGGGCGGGTAAGGCAGACTCTTCTCTGCTTTCTGGCTACCTACTCTCCGGTAGCGGGCTGTGCGGTGCTGTTCTGGCCGTCATCTGATGTCTTCTCTCCGATCCTGTTTCTGGATATCCACACCATGATCTGGCATGGGTCCATGCTACTGTTCGGTCTGTATCTTTGGCTCTCCGGTGCTGTGAGGCCGGAATGGAAAACCGCTCTGCGGAGCTTTCTGGTTTTCCTGCCCACCAACTTCATAGCGCTGGCTCTCAATGAAGCGGCCCATGCGTGGAACTTTGCGGGTGAGTATGCTTTCAATATGTTTTACATAAGCCGGTATGATGTCTGCCATATCCCTCTGCTCAGTTGGGTACAGGCTCACGCTCCGTACCCCGTCTTCTTCGCCTCCTATATTCTTCTTTTGGGTTTTGGCAGCTTTTGTGTGACTGCTGCCATGATTATCATTGAAAAAATAAGCAGCTGCAAGAGAAAAATAAACAAATAGTTCTTGCATTATGTCCAGCCTATTGTAGACTGTTTTCTTGACACGCCTACAGACATGTGGTATAATATGCCCCATCAACCGTTCTGTTTCTTCGGCTGGCTGTTGCATGCGTCCCTGCATGTAAGTCCAATATCCGAAAACATGGACTCTACGGGGGTCGGGAAGGGAGCCACGATCTATGACATTAAATCAATTGAAGGTAGGCAGCAGTGCTGTCATCACAGCCGTAAGAGGGAGCGGATCTCTGCGGTGCCGTCTCCTGGATATGGGACTGACTCCCAGGACAAAGGTCACATTGCGGAAGGTGGCTCCTATGGGCGATCCCATAGAAATTCTTGTGCGAGGGTATGAGCTGACCTTGCGTCTGGAAGATGCCGGTTTGATAGAAATTGCGGATGTACAGGAGTCGGACTTATGATTTTCGCATTGGCAGGCAATCAGAATTGCGGAAAAACCACTCTTTTTAACGCTCTGACAGGCTCCAATCAGCACGTTGGCAACTTTCCGGGTGTGACGGTGGATCAAAAAATCGGGGAGATCCGTGGGCAAAAAAACACCTCTGTGGTTGACCTGCCGGGTATTTATTCCCTGCGTCCCTATACCCAAGAGGAGATTGTCACCCGGGATTTCATCCTCAACCAGCATCCCGACGGAATCATCAATATTGTGGATGCAACCAACATTGAGCGGAATCTCTACCTGACGCTCCAGCTTCTCGAACTGCGTGTACCCATGGTGCTGGCCTTGAACATGATGGATGAGGTACGGGCCAATGGCGGCACCATTGATGTTCCTGAACTGAGCGAAGCCCTTGGGATTCCCGTGATTCCCATCAGCGCCGCCAAAGGCGAAGGTGTATCGGAGCTGATTGATCAGGCCATGACAGTAGCACGGGGCAAAATATACCCCCGCGTGTACGACTTCTGCTCCGGGAACTCCCCGGTACACCGCTGCATACACGCTGTGGTACATATGATTCAGGATCACGCGGACAAGTTGGGGGTGTCGGCTCGGTTTTGCACCGCTAAGCTGATCGAGGGCGGCACTGATTTTGCTGACCAGCTGGGTCTTGACGAAAACGAACGGGAGTTGTTGGAGCACTGTATTGTCCAGATGGAGAACGAGGCCGGAATGGATCGGAACGCTGCACTGGCCGACATGCGGTACGCCTTTATTGAACGCGCTGTCGCAGGCACCGTGGTCAAGTGCCACGAGAGCCGGGAGCATCGCCGTTCCGTGCGTATCGACAGGGTACTCACCGGAAAGTACACTGCTATTCCCGTATTCCTTGGCATTATGTTTCTCATTTTCCTTCTGACCTTTCATGTGATCGGCGCCATCTTGTCTGACCTTTTGGAGGTCGGCATCGAGGCCCTGACCTCACTGGTTGACACCGGGCTGACGGCCTATGACATCAACCCTGTGGTGCATAATCTGATTATCGATGGCATATTTGCCGGGGTAGGCAGCGTATTGTCCTTCCTTCCCTTGATCATCGTGCTGTTCTTCTTTCTCTCCATCCTGGAGGACACCGGCTACATGGCCCGGGTGGCCTT
>CAZQAI010000243.1:0-2640 GCA_964591305.1 uncultured Clostridium sp. | reverse complement strand
CCCTGACGCCATCAGCACTTCCGCATATGCGTCCATACAGTCCTGGCCTGTTGCGTCCGCTTTGTCTTCCCCTGTCAGTTTCTTGTATGCGCTCACCGGATCACACTTGATTTCCACAAAGCTGGGAACTGATGTGATTTGACGAATCGGAGAAGATGTGTCGGGTACGATACGCACCTTAAAATCTTCCGACGTCATAGTCGGGGAGCACTCCATTGTCACATAAGGCATGTCCAGAATACAGGCTACCATTTCGCAGCCAGTGGATTTGCCATAAGAGGTAATCCCTCTCCAAAGGAAGTTCCGCATCGGGCGCACCATGCCGGTTGAGCCGACATACATTTTCACAATTTCGCTGACCTCCGGCAATACCGGAGTTTCGTCAGAAAATTCGGGAATAAGCATTCGCTCTGCCTCAGTCCAGTGTCTGTTCGATCTCAGTTCTTTGACCATATCTTTTAAATAGCCAATGGTATCTTTACCAAGCGCTGCTTTTGAAGTCGGATTATCTCCAATCAACAGCTGGGGTTCCGGTCCACAAAGGATCGTCCCATACAAAGCGCTGCTCTTGATAACATCCGGCTGAAGGAAGGGTATGTTGCCGCCGCCGTCATGCATTGTTTCGAACTTGCCAAGCAGAGACGACTGGTAAACGGCATCACAGAAGCGATATACCATGGCTTGAGGCTTTGCCCAATCAATCGATGCGTTTGGCGTATTGAGCCAATCCAGCATCTGATCCGCCTGAGCATCATTTTGAGAACCATACATCATGAACAGCACCCAAATAGCCTCCTGCGGGATATTGTCTTTCACGATAGATGCTCCGCCCCATGCTCCAATACCTGTATACTCATCCGTAGCAGGATTCACCACCGATGCGTACATTTGGCCATTGCCGGTTGCATAAGCTACAAGAACTTTTCCCCCGGGCATAGGCGCCTCGACGCTGTAGTTTCCTCCGGCGATTTTGCAAAGCGTAAAGCTTGCATTTTCCTGTTTCGTATATTCATAACAGGCATTGGCTATATGGGAGTTAAGCATTGCCGCTTTCCCATTCCGATTGTTATTAAGGCTGGAGACACCCATAGGGTCGTCCAAATCGGCGGACCATGTAGGCTTTGTCGACCATGCCGCTAATTCTGCTCTTAAAAAGCTTGGATCTCCCCACTTGTTCTGAGCGGTACATTTGAAAGGGAATTTTAAAGCCATTTCACACCGCCTTTCACACGTGTGTTATTCTCTCTTCTATTACCTCCGCTGTGGTAATAGTTGTGATTGAGGTGATGCAGATAAGACACAGCTTCATCGGCATCCATGAATGCTGTCTGCACAAGATATGTGCTGGCACGATCCAGGGAAAAACCAAACGGCTGACCGTCGATTACATATCCCTGTACCTTGCTGTAGTAATCTTGACTTCTCACAAGTATTCCTCCTTTGGTCACTTTTTTCGGACCTGATTAGCCACCGGTTTGCCCGGTATGGATTTTTACCTGAGGCATGGCCTCAGGTACTTACTGTATGTAAACAGAAAAAAGACCCACTCATCCCCAGACACCGGGGAATTAGTGAGTCTTTTCCTGGAATTTTTATATTGTGTCGTCATAGACGAGAGGCATAGTTTGTTGATTATGTTTTAATTATATCCTGTTATTGATTAATAGTCAACAACAGAGGCACAAAAGTGCCTCCGTTGTTCTTCGGTTACTTTATCTGTCGGGTTTCCCCGAAGCGTGGAGTTTACATGAGCCTCTCATGACCAAAAGTCACAAGTGTGCGGCAACTACTCATCAGTTATTGTTGGATTTTTTCTTTCCTACTATGATTGCGGCGGGAATACAAACTGCGAAGCCGAGACAAAGAATTGCCCAAAGAACCACATTGGTATTATCACCGGTCTGAGGAGCAGGATCGATCTCGTTGCCATTGCCATCAACTTCAACGTCGCGAACCTCGCCGCAAACCTTGCAGGTGTAGCGCTTGGTACCGTTCTCTTCCACGGTGGCTTCCTTTATGATCTCACCGTCATTCCACTGATGTCCGCCAAGAGAAGGAATCTCAACATCGCGCTTTTCACCGCACTCGGTGCAGGTGTAAGTGCGAATGCCGGCCTTGGTGCAAGTAGGCTGACGGGTCACAGTGCCGTTATCCCAAGTGTGAGAACCGGTAGCAGGAATAGCCTCGGTACGGGTCTCACTGCAGTTCTTGCAGCTATAGGTGATTACGCCGTCTTCCACATCGGAAGCTTCCTTTGTTACTTCGCCTTCGTCCCATTCATGTCCACTGGCGGGGATGGCAGCAATATCCTTTGTGCTTTCACAACGTGAGCAGTGGATAGAAGATACACCATCCTCAGTGCAGGTGGGTTCCTTGTCAACTGTAACGGTTGTTGCCCAGTCATGGCCCAGCGCGTCAATAGACCGAGTCTCTTTCTCACCGCAGTTAGCGCAGACGCGGGTCTCGACTCCTTCATGTGTGCAGGTCGCGGAGCTTGTCACAGACCAGGAACCCCAGCTATGACCGGTAGCGGCGATTGTAGATGTCTCAGTAGCGCCGCAAGCAGTACACTCGCGGATCATGACGCCGGCATGAGTACAAGTGGCGGCCTGAGAAACAGTCCAATCACCCCAGGAATGC
>CAZQAI010000242.1:0-2653 GCA_964591305.1 uncultured Clostridium sp. | reverse complement strand
TGAGGTAAATAAAGGGACGGTCAAGGTAGACAGAACAGTCAGGTATGAAACACGCCTCATCATTTACAACACCCCATGTGATGGCAGCCGCCCGGGTGCCGTTCCGGTCAAGCTCAAGATATGTCTTCTGTACCACCTCGGAGCAGTACAGGTTGTCGGCGGTGCTGTGCCCCAGACGGGAGAGATCAGCCCTCTGAGAGTCGAATAGATCCTCGATTCCCAGCGCCTTGAGACAGTCGTTGAGCTTCAAGCTGTACTCGGTTTTGAACTCCGGGATCCCGACCTGAACGGATGTTGTCTGTCTCATATTCCACAGCGTGCGCCATGCCTCACCTGTCAGGGCGGCGGCTGCTTGCTCCACATCCTGCCCCTTCTCGGGAAGCAGGCCGACAAAGGCATACTGACCCCCCTTATAGTTCCGGGCGAAGCCGGTAAGACCGGAGCCGCTCAGGTAAACGGTTTCCTCCGAGTTGAGCATCTTGACCGCAGTCTCAGTGCCATCCTGATTGGTAAAGGTGCCGTCTTTTACGTCTCCGGTTTCATATGTGTCCTGCCACTTGGCATCAAAGAGCAAGGCATCGATCAGGTACATCACCGTGTCACTGGGAATTTCCTCGATTATCCGGTCTATCATACCATCTGTGGCCTGACTGCACCAGGTGTTGATGTCTTTGACTGTCTGGACATCAAAAGGAGCGGCGTATACGTCGGCTCCATACCAGTCGGCGTTGGCTTGCAGAAAACCGGGCTCCACGGTCAATCGGTCGGCCTCGTCCCGGAACCATATGGAATGCTCCATGGTCAGCCGACAATCCTTCCCGTTGTACAGACTCCGGGCAAGGGCATACAGCCGGGGATTGAGCTCCTCCATCGGCATGCCCAGCACCGTTTCCATCTGGGTACGGGTGTCCCCATCCGCCCCATTTGCCAGCATGGCCAGGCAAAGCATAGCCGAGAGAGGGGAGAGAAGCTGGTTTTCACCGGACTTTGCCTGACTCACTGCCTGGCTGAAAAGCGAGAAGGAGAAGTCAGACAGCGCCACGGTCAGCGCATCATCCACCGTGCCGCTTACGGTGGCAGTCCGTTCGTAGTCGGCTGACAGTTCCTTTCCCTTTATATCCACCGCACAGGAGGCGAGGGACAGGAGAAGGAGCAGGAGCGCCAGAGCGGCGCAAGCAAGCGAAGTGAACCTTCTTTTCATTTGTTTACGCATAATAGAATATTCCTCCTCATGATTTTTCAATGTAAAGATTCGCTGTCGGATGTCAGACCGAAATGCACAGGCCCCACCGAAAAGTAAGCAAAGTCGTCTGTCTCTTGCTGTACCGCCCATTCATATCCGATCACCACAGTATAGGTGCCCGGTGCAGTGGGAAGCTGTCCGTCCGGAGTATCCTTACCATTGATGTTGATCAGGATCAGACTGTCGCCCGCCTGAGCGAAATTGCTGACGGATGTGCCGTCACACCAGGTAAAAATGACGGCAAGCGGGGGGATGTCCTGCGTAATACACAGACGTACTGTCACGGTATGGGCTTTTCTGTCATGCTCCAGAAAGGTGACAGTGTTTGCCGAATCTCCTACCGGGTATTGCGGCAAAACATCAGACTCATATGTCTCAAGGCCTCCGCTTTCAGTATGGGATTCGTTTCCTACATAATCAGGGGCCTTGGAGCTTTCCGCAAAAACAGGAAGCGACACCTGATCCCCCAGTGAATAAACTTTTTCCGTACTTCCATCCAAATGGCTGTCAGAGGGCTCCGTGGCCGCCTGTTCACATGACAGTCCCGCATTCTCTGGCTGCGCGAAATTCTCATGGTCATATTCGTCTCTTGAGCTGAACCAGGCTCCACCGAAGGCCAGTAGCCCTATGCCTATGATCAGTACAAGGCAGGCAGCGCTCAGAAAGGAGGCATATACACGCGGACGGCGGCGGAGGGGGGCCGCCTTGTCCGCCCCGGCTTCCATGATCAGATCGTCATCAAGGTATGACATGGCGCGGGACAGCCGTTCAGATGCCTGGTTTTCATTCTGCTCATACAGAGGATAGTTCATACAGAAATCCCCTCCTTTTCCAAGTATTTTTTCAGACGTTCTCTGATTCGGAAGAGAGTCGATTTGACCTTGCTCTCTCCCAGGGCATACTGCTGACAAATGTCCTTGACAGATCGATTGTAATAGTATCGGCTGACAAAAATTTTACGTGCTTCTTCGGTTTCCGTGCGTAGAAAACGGCTGATCACCCGTCCCAGAGCGGCAGCCCGCTCCTCCTCATAGAGGTTGCCAGGCCCCTCCCCCGGCGGGGCAGCGGATACCGGATCAGGGACGCACTCCCGCAGTTCATCCAGAGACAGGACATATTCGGAAGGGCATCTGCATGCGGCCCGCCGGGCTTTCAATTTATCCAAAGACAGATTGCGTGTGATCCTAGAAAGATAGGCGCCAAGACAGGTGGGACGCTGTGGCGGCATACTGTTCCATGCCCGGAGCCAGGTATCGTTGACACACTCCTCGGCGTCCTGGATATTATTCAGTATGTTCATGGATAGCTGCTGACAGGAACGGCCATATTTCAGGTGACTTTCCGTAATGGCCTGCTCATTTCTTTCCCAATACATGTCCACAATCACGCTGTCTTCCATATTGGTCCTCC
>CAZQAI010000241.1:0-2679 GCA_964591305.1 uncultured Clostridium sp. | reverse complement strand
AAGTCCGCCCCTAACATCTGCATAGGCAGGGAAAGCGTTTTTGCGCCCTGTATGCGGCGAACCATGGTAAAGCCCTGCATTTGCATTTCTTCCACAAATTCATGTGGCTTAGACATATAAAACGCTGATTTTGATACAAAGTCAGCGTTTTATTTTGGAATCTCTGAAATTTATCGCACAGAGGATCGGAGGAACCGTTTCCGTCATTCGCACAAAACTCCTTCGCAGAGGATGAACTCTGCGAAGGAGTTTTGTATAGCCTGACGAAAATTTTCTCGCCGCACGCCGAATATTCAGCGGTACCTTTTGGCAGGAAAAGACCGGTATCAGCTCTCCTTTTTCTTCCTGAGAGCGACGGCCCCCATGGCGGATACAACGCACGCACCGACCGCTCCCACAGCAGAGCCGCAGCCCTTTCCGGCCGGACTGCCTGTGTCTGTCCCGTCAGACGTTTCCGCCGCGGTGGAGTATGCCAACGCCTCCTGAACCCGGCTCAGTTCATGGCTCAGCTCTGCCGCTAGGGCATCTACCTCAGTCTGCATCACCGGGCCAGTCCGGGGGAAGACATTCCCTTTGTCCAGCGCCTCCTGGACAGCCGTCCGGAGGGTGTCATCGACGGCAGACAGATCCAGCTCCTTCAAAGCGGTCATGGCGGCATCCAATGCGGCAAAATCAATGCCTGTCGGATCCAACGCGTTCACCTTTTCCATGAGTTCATTGGCGGCGTCCGTGACCATGCTCTGCGGGCAGACGCCATTCTTGCGTTCCAGCGCAGTCTCATAGGCGGTCTGCAGTGCCTGCCATGATTCAGCGGAGAAGGTATCGGCCGTCAGCGACTCCACCAATGCCACGGCGGCATTCAGCTCGGTGCGATCCACCTCGGACGGGTCAAAGCGCTTGATTCGGTAGAGCTTGCCTTCGCCGGCTTTGAAGGTGTCCTCCAGACACCCGTCTGAAATATCCATGGGGACATACTCGCCCGTGTAGGGGTCAAGATACTCCAACGCCTCGATCCCACTGGCTATATCCACCAGGAAAGATGCAGTCGATGCTCTCTCCCAGGATTTATTGAAGATCATGATGTAGGGTTCCGAGCCATCCTTGGCTTCCATGTAGCTGATCACAACGTCTGTTATTCTCTTTTCGGGCTGCAGGAAGAAGTCCGAGGGCAGGGTCTCCACGCCGGAAATGCCTTTCCTTGTGTGGTAGGCGTGCACTGTATCCAGGTTCATGAGGACATCCGAAAGGCCCCGAACCTCCCAGTTGAGCTCACTCCACTCCGCAAAGAGCGCCTCATCGCGGATGGTGCCGTCACGGTATATCAGGCTGTCCCGGAAGCCCTCGCCTTCGGTGTCGCTGTTGCCGGGGCAGACCAGGTTGAACCAGGATAATGCCTTGAAGCCATACGCTAGGTAGGCATATACGTTCCAACGCATCTCATCGATGTCGGGCATCCGCATGCCGTTCCATGCAGTGGACTGAGGGAACGCATGGGTCTTGAGCTTTCCGTTCTCGTAGGCTACAGCACGCATAGCCTCCATGTCCGCAAAAATGTTGGTATTGGTGCTCCCTTCCCCGAACGCATAAAAGTCATGGGACAGGTACCCGACGTTCTCCGCGCCGCCGGCTGCGTCAATATATGCCTGAAGATATTCACGGTATGTGCCGCCTTCCCCGAGTCCCGGCGCTCCCACATAACTGGGGAAAAGATTCACAAAGGGATACCGAATAGGGTCTGCATCCCGGTATGCGCGGACTATGCTGCCCACACCCGGCAGTGCGGATATGACGGGTTCATCCACCACATGGTATCCGATACAATGCTCCTTGCCATCCGCATACTCCACGCCGGGGCCGACGAGACTTGCGTTCATACCGCCGCCCATCAGGTAAACCATATTCCGCTTGGCATACTGTTCCTCTACTTCGTTCCAGTAGTCCGCATCATACACCGCCCCGCCGGCAAAGTCACGGGGAAATATATTAAAATTTATTCCGGCTTCCGCCATCCGGTCCAACTGCTTCTCATAGCTGTCGACATCGAATGAATAGAACGATACCCAGGAGCCAATGAGAAAATCATCAGCCGTGACATCGTCGGCCTTGAGCTTTTCACGGTAGGCGTCCTTCTTCGCCTGATATTCCGCATCGGTATCTGTGCTTTCATCCTCCGCTCCGGCGGTCAATGGCATAAGGGCTACCGTCACCGCGGATGTCATCGAAATGGCAAGAACCAGCATACGGGATACGGCACGCAGGGTCATGCTCCATTTTTTACGCTTCATAAGAGACCTCCTCATCTTTGTTATCTTTGTTGTGGTCATACCGCACATGATCATTATAATATAAATATGAATAATTGTCAAGTCTTGCAGAAAATTCTATCAGATTTTTGACTGCGTTCATAAAACAGTTCAGCTGAGTATAGCATGATTTACCCGCAAGCGACTGCATCTCCGGAAGCTCCTCTTATGTTCTTACTCCCACCCTATGATCTCCGCCTCTGCACGCCCCGTGTATCTCGCCGAATGGCAGGTGAATAGTAAGGGTAGCTTTTCCGAGAATCGGTTTTTTTGAAAGTTCTTGAAGATAGGAGGGGCCCGGGGAACGGAGGAACGCCCGGGCCCCAAAGAACTTTCAATACATTTATTGTGTATTGAATTTATCGTGATGACTTTT
>CAZQAI010000240.1:0-2700 GCA_964591305.1 uncultured Clostridium sp. | reverse complement strand
GACAGCAACGGCGAGACCCGTGCCGCCGGCCACGGGGAGGACGAGGTGCGGCTGGTCTACACTGCCGCGTACGCCGAGGGAGATAAAATCGTTCTGGAGACCTCCGAGCCGGACCGGCACCTGGTCATCCAGCTGGATGATGCCCTGGGCGGGAACCTGACCTTTCTCAGATCCACGGGACTTGTCTACGAGATCCCGTTCGGAGAAAAGCGGGCAAGCTACTCGCCCAAGGCCTTTTCCGGCAGCCGCCACTATCTCTGCGCCCGGGCGGCCCGTCCCGAGGAGGTCACCGCCTACCGCAACCTTGCCCTCAATGTCTATGACCAGCACGGGGACACCAACCTCTTTCCCCACGCACACGCAAATACAGAGACCCGGGGCGAGGCCGTCTTTGCGGCCCGCAATGCGATCGATGGGGTGTGCGAAAACCGTTCCCACGGCAGCTGGCCCTATGCGTCCTGGGGCATCAACCGACGGGCGGATGCCGAGCTGACATTGGACTTTGGGCGGGAAGTAGAGATCGACAAGCTCGTCCTCGTCACCCGCGCCGACTTCCCCCACGACAGTTGGTGGCGGCAGGTGACGGTGATCTTCTCCGACGGCGTGTCCATGGATTGGCCGCTCCAAAAGAGCGAGCTGCCCCATGTGCTGCCCATAGAGCCCCGCCGCATCACGGGATTGACCCTGTGCAGGCTCCTCAAGGCCGATGACCCGTCCCCGTTCCCGGCGCTGACACAGATCGAGGCCTTTGGCCGGGACACGGAGGCATAAATGGAGTTTACACAGATTGAAAACGGTGTCTGGAAAGTCCGTATCGGCACCCCTGAACGGCATACGCCGGTTTCCATGCGGCAGTTTCCGGTGAAATCGAAGGCTCTGAGTGCGCTCCCGGAGCGTGCGCTTCCGAGGGAGCTTTCTGCGCTTTCGGTCTGTCAAAGCCGCCGGGGACTGGTCATTACCTTGCCCATGGACAGCTCTGAGGACATCTACGGCTGCGGTCTGCAGCTCAAGAGCGTCAACCATGCGGGGCGCAAGCGGACGCTGCGGGTCAATTCCGACCCGGTCTCAGACACCGGCGAGGGCCATGCCCCCGTGCCATTTTATGTTTCCACAGCGGGCTATGGCCTTTTCATCGACACCTACCGTCATGTAGAGATCTACTTTGGCACCAACACGCAAAAGGGCCAGTCGGCCCATCAGACGAAGGTCAACAGTCCCCATGAGGAATTTTCCGAGTCTGCCCTTTACGCCCTCAAGCGCAGCCACGAGCGCCGGCAGATCATCATAGATTTGAAGGCTCTGGACGGGGTGGAGCTTTACCTCTTCGCAGGCAATGTCCGGGAGTGCGTACAACGCTATAACCTTTTCTCCGGCGGAGGATGTCTGCCGCCCATGTGGGGCCTTGGGGTGTGGTACAGGCCTTACGGAGGGAGTACACAGGAGTCTGTTCTGAAGTTGGCGGAGGAGTTCCGGCGGGAGCAGATCCCCATGGATGTCATCGGCATTGAGCCGGGATGGCACTCCCACAGCTACGCCTGCACTTATGAGTGGTCGTATCTCTTCCCCGAACCGCAGAAGATGCTGGACCGGCTGAACAAAGACGGTTACAAGGTCAATCTCTGGGAGCATATCTTTGTCTATCCGGCAGCGGCGTTTTATAAGGATCTGCTGCCCTACAGTGCGGACTATGAGGTGTGGAACGGGCTTGTGCCGGATTTTGCCACCCCGGAGGCGGAGAAGATATTCGCCGGTCACCATCGGAAACAGCTGGTGGATCGGGGCGTTTCCGGCTTCAAGCTGGACGAGTGCGACAATTCCGATCTCAATCCCTCCAACTGGTCCTTCCCGGATACGGCCCGGTTTCCCAGCGGCATGGACGGGGAACAGATGCACGCCGCCATTGGAACGCTCTACCAGGGCGTCATCTATCGGATGTTCCGTGATGCCGGACGGGAGACCTACTCGCAGGTTCGCTCCTCCGGCGCACTTGCGGCGCCGCTGCCTTTCGTGCTGTATTCCGATCTCTACGACCACAAAGATTTCATCCGTGGCGTGGTCACCTCCGGGTTTTCCGGCCTGCTTTGGTCGCCGGAGGTGCGCGACTGTGCCGGTGTTGCGGATCTTCTTCGGCGCATGGAGACTGCGATGTTCTCTGCCCAGGCCGTATATAACGCCTGGCGTTTCCCCAGCCCGCCCTGGAAGCAGACCGATATAGAGAAAAACCTTGCCGGTGAGCCGATGGAGGATTTTGGGCGCATCACCGCTATTATCCGCCGCTACCACGAAGTACGGATGTCGCTCATTCCCTACCTTCATGCGGCCTTTGAGGTGTACCGCGACACCGGCCTGCCGCCTATACGCGCATTGGTAATGGACTTTGAAGAGGATCTGAATGTGCGAAACATCGACGATGAATATATGTTCGGCCCCGATCTGCTGGTTTGCCCAATGACGCTTGCCGATGGCACAAGCCGCACCGTCTACCTACCTGCCGGCATCTGGTACGATTTTTGGGATCATACAGCCTATGAGGGCGGCAGAGCCTTTGAATTTCACGCCGATTACGACAAGATCCCCGTTTTCGTCCGCAGCGGCGCTGTCCTCCCCCTTGCCGACCCGGTGCAATATGTGCGGGAGGACATTGCGTTCACCATCCGCCCAAAGACCTTTGGGGACTGCCATTGCAGTTGAAGAACACCG
>CAZQAI010000239.1:0-2790 GCA_964591305.1 uncultured Clostridium sp. | reverse complement strand
GGCAGTTCCACTCGTCACAAATGGTCTCCGTATGGGTGTATCCCTCCTCGTCCAGGCGGCGGCGGGCATAAGCAGCAAAGGAGGCCGTGTGCGTTATACTGTCATAACTGTGCCAGGAGAAAAAGTCCAACGGTGTGTTGTGTGCTTTTACGGAGGCCAGAAAACCCTCAAAAAAGGTCTGGAAGTAGTCCATCCGTTGCTGTGTCATGCCGTATGCCGAGGCGGGCAGCCCCAGTATGCCATAAAAACCGCAACCGGCATATCCCCCGATCTTCAGGTGTGGAAAGCAGGCCTTGAGGTGGTGAGCGGCTACCCTGTACAGCTCATAGTACTGCTCCGCTGTACCTGTCCACATCTCATTCAACAGGGGGTCCGCCTGATTCTCCGGCTCGTTCCATATCTCCCAATAACGGATGGGGTAGGTGAAGCCGTCAGCCCACCCCTCTGTATAATGTCGGATGATCCCCTCGCAGATGCGGGCCCACTTCTGAGGATCCCTAGGCGGATCGATACGGTAGACCTTAATACGCCTGTCATTTTCAATGGACACCCCCAGGCGGAAGAATGGCTCCACACCGGCCGTAACGAGGGCCGTGATCAGTCGGTCGGTAAAAGCAAAATCGTAAGCGGTCGGGTCGGCCGGATCGGCATCAAAGTCCCGAAACAGGTTGGGAATGTCCACAAACAGCCCCCCGCCCAGAGTGCCACCCACATCATGCAGGCGGGAAAAGGGGATCCCCGCCTCTTTCAGATAATGGAATTTTGAAAAATCCAATCCGTAAAAAGGGGGCTGGCCTACACCGTGCAACGGCTTGATACGTTGTCCTATATCGGAAAAATCAATGCGGATCATATACACATCCTCACTTTGAAGTGGCATGAAGGAGAACTCTCAGCGGAGGTTCGCCCCCATTTCTCAAAAATCCAGGTCGTCCGGTGTAAAGGGCTGTCCTGTGCCCGCGGCAGGTTCAGCTTGCTTCTTTTCGGAGTCAGTGGGCGTCCAGGCATCCTCTGGGTCGTGTTCTGTTGGTGTAAGCGTCACGGCCCTGCCCACCACCTGGTCAAAGGTGGCCTCGGGGTTTTGCATGAGGATATTGAGGACAGTCATATAGTCACGAAGCATCTCCCGGGGGGTGATCATACTATCGGCTCCCGCCCGTGAAAGGCACAGTTCCAGGAACTGTAGCTGCTCGGCATCGGTGATACGAACTTCCCAGTTATAGTACTGCGCATACAGCTGGGTGATCCGACGGATGAGGGCCAGCAGTTCATCGTCCCCCAGTCTACGCAGGCGGATGACCGGGCCTATCAGATTCTTAAAGCCGTCCAACGCGAAACGGCTGTCGCACAACCGGGAACGCAAGGCCTCGTAGCTGAACAGCCCTCGGCGTGGATCCTCCAAAAACTGGGGCGTTCCGCCGAACACGATGCCCAGCCCTGGTGCACGACCTTGAAGCGTATCGTTAAACATGGCCAGTATTTTTTCGTAATTGTTCTCCCGGCTGACCCGATGGACGATTTTATAGAGATTGACGCACTCATCCACGAATACCATCAGGCCCCGATAGCCCATACGCCGGGCCAAAGCGGCCCAGAGCTTGAGAAAGTCGTACCAGTTTTCATCATCGATGATCACCGACACCGCAAATCCCAGTTCACCCTTGGCTTCTGTTTTGGTGGCATACTCTCCTCGGAGCCAACGCAGGCAGGCGCTCATGCGGGCTTGAGCCTCATCTCCCCCTGTGAGATAGGCACGGTAATAGGTCGTAATGACCCGGGCAAAATCAAAGCCGCCCACCAAAAATTCCAGTTCCCTCATGGTGTCCGACACTTTAACGCTCAGATGGTCGGAAAAAGCGGGGTCATCTGAGGACACGCCTTCGCGTACCAGATTATCCTGCATGGTGCCTATCCATCGGGCGATCAGTTTAGGCAGAGCTCCGCCATCGGGGGACGCCTTAGAGGCCAGGTTCTTCATCAGCTCCCGGTAGGTGGCCACGCCGGAGCCACCGCTGCCGTACAGGCGGCGTTCAGGCGACAGATCGGCATCGGCGGTCAGAAAATCCCTCTCCAGAGCATATCCCCGGATGAGCTGGATGAGAAAGCTTTTGCCGCTTCCGTATCGGCCGATGAGGAAACGCATGGAGCCGCCTCCGGCATCCAGCTGCTCCAGATCGGACAGCAAGGCAGCGATCTCATCCTTACGGCCTATAGCAATGTAGGGTGCACCCGCGCGAGGTACGACTCCTGCTGACACCGAGGCCAACAGAGACCCGAGAATACGGCGGGGTACTCTGACTTCGGGTGTTCCGTCGCCGCTTTGCATGTGAGAATCAGTCATACGAATTTCCTTTCTGGGCAAGCATTACTCGCCCATGCACATTCGAACAGTATCGCGATAATCGTCCAGCACCACATAGGTGCCGTCACCCCGGTTCTCCAGGATTATGTCGTATATTTCGTACTCCGCCGTCACAGCGTTGACCCTATCTGCCAAGGCGTCCGGCATGGTGTGCATCCGGTCGGCCATAGCCCGCTGGCCCTGCCCGTCCGCCGCCAGAGCCAGGCGGACAAATTCACATAACGGCCCCAGGGCCCCGGCCAGATCGGATGGCGTTATGGTGGCGACATCCTGCGGGATAGAATCAGAAGGCACGGTAACGGTCGGATTGGAATCAGATGAAGCGGGGTCATTCGGAGAAGCCGTAACTTCCGGGGCGGCGGTCTCTTCGCTTCCCTGACCGAATGCTTCGGTCAGGATGCGGGTGGTGGTCCAGGAATCCCGCTCAA
>CAZQAI010000238.1:0-2799 GCA_964591305.1 uncultured Clostridium sp. | reverse complement strand
AGAATAAAAATGGAAACGGGTGTCAACCGTTCGGGAGTCACCCTGATACCAAAAGCAGTGCCGGCTCCCAGCAATTCACGCAAAAGGCCGATGACAGTCAGGGCCACCGTAAAGCCCAGCCCCATACCAAGACCGTCAAAAGCCGAGGACAGCACGCTGTGCTTGGAGGCATACGCCTCAGCCCGACCCAGAATAATGCAGTTGACCACGATGAGGGGAATGTAGATGCCCAGTGCATCATACAGTCCGGTGACAAAGGCATGAAGGAGCATTTCCACAATGGTTACAAAAGACGCCACAATGACAATGTACGCCGGCATACGCACGCCGCCCGGAATGACCTTACGCAAAAGTGAGATCACTGTATTGGACAGAACCAGTACAGCGGCCGTGGACAGCCCCATGCCCAAACCGTTCACTGCTCCGGTGGTCACGGCTAAGGTGGGACACATACCCAGCATCAGGACGAAGGTAGGATTTTCCTTCACGATTCCGTTCCACAGCCGCTCCAGCGGAGAATCCTTTTTGAGCGTCAGTTTCTTCATGGCTGAATGCCTCCTTCTCCAGAGCAATTGATACGCACATAGGCAAGGCCTGTGTTGACGGCAGCTGTAACAGCCCTAGTGGTGATGGTCGCACCGGACAGAGCGTCAATTTCATTGGGATCTGATTTTCCGGTTTTGGTGAAGACCACCTCCCCGCCGGTGATGCCGGCAAACTGTGAGGTGAAGCTGTCCTCAACGCATTTGGCGCCAAGTCCCGCTGTCTCTCCCTGGGAGATAACCGAGATGCCGGTCAGCGTTCCGGCGGCCGTCACCCCCACCGCCACAGTGATGTCCCCCCCATACCCATTGGGGGATGTGACGGTCAGGGCATATCCCAGCAGGGTGTCGCCATTCCAGGCGCTGACGATCTTGTCCACTGTCACGCCGGCGGCATCCGCCACCCCATATGACACGCCGTCAAAGGACATGATCTCCATATCCTGAAAGGACGCCTCCGGAAACACGGTTTCATATGCCTTGCATGCGGCGGCGGCTTCGGCGGCGGCGATGGGCTCCTTGGTCACCTGATATACAGCGGCCAATGACACTCCGGCTATCAGTGTGATCAGGGTCAGAATGAGGGTACTGCGCAGAATTTGTTTGACATCGCCCTTCACGCACTCGCCCCCTTCCCTTTTCCGGCTTTTGATGTCATGCCGAACGGCCGCGGCATGGTGACCCGTTCAATCAGCGGCACAAACAGGTTCCCTATGATGATGGCATACGACACGCCTTCGGATGAGGAACCGATCACCCGGAACAGGGCGGTCAAAAGTCCCAGACACACTGCATATATCACCTGCCCCCAGGGTGTGATCGGGCAGGTTACATAATCGTTTGCCATATAAAAGGCGCCTAACAGCAGGCCGCCTCCACACACCTGGGCCACCAGGTAGTTGAGTGTGAGTGTATTCTGTGTACCCAGAATCAGGTGCAGGAGGCAGACAAAGCACACCGTAGACAGAATGTACAACCCCGGGATACGAACGGTAATAACCCGACGGATCAACAGGTAGGCAGCTCCCAACAAAATGGCCGGCGTGGAAGCCTCTCCGATACAGCCGCTATGGGTATTGAATACCATCTGAAACCAGTCGATCTCCGCACCGGCTTTGACTGCGGCCAGGGGAGTTGCCCCGGATCGTGTGGCTCCCTCAAACAGGGTGCGCACCGTCTCGGGGAAGGTGGTCATAGCGCCCGCAAAGGAAATCAGCAGGAAACAGCGAGCTGCCAGGGCCGGATTCATGATGTTATGTCCCAGCCCGCCGAACAGCTGCTTGACCACGAGGATGGCAAAGATGCCGCCCAGGGCCGGCATCCAAAGAGGAATCCCAGCCGGCATATTGACAGCCAGAATCATGCCGGTCACCACAGCGGACAGATCCGACACCGTAACCGGTTGCTTCATCAGCTTTTGGTACCAGAACTCAGTCAGGAGGCAGGATATCATCGAAACCAGTATGACCCACAGAGCCCGCAGGCCAAAGGTGTAAATGCCCATGATACAGGCGGGTACCAGGGCAATGACCACATCCCGCATGATACCGGATGTGGTCTCGGCAGCTCGGATGTGGGGGGATACGGATACATGTATCGCCGGTGTCAGGTCGGTCATGACCGATGGCACCCTGTCCGGCGTCTCGGTTTGGTGCTTGGTGTCATTCGTCATATTATGACCACGCCTTTCTGATAAAAAGATTTTCAAGTCTTTCCTCCCCGGCCTTGATCCTGTGCGGCCAGCTTGCGTGCCCGGATGATGGCGCCTGTCATGCGTTTTCCGTACCTCATACTCTGCACCAACTGCCGTTTGGCCGGGCAGACATAGGCACATGATCCGCACTCGATGCATTCCATTCCCCCATACTTCTCAAACACATCGAACTCATCCCGATCGGCGGCCGCCGCCAATGTCTGCGGTACCAGGCGTTCCGGGCAGGCCCTGAGGCACTTACCGCAGTGGACACAGGGAGTTGTGTCGTGAAGAGCCACCGGGTCACGTGACATAGCTAGGATGGAGGCTGAGGTTTTGGTCACAGGAACATCCAGAGAAAAGAGGGCTGTTCCCATCATGGGTCCGCCGGTGATAACCTTCTCCGGATGGCATACAAAACCGCCTGCAGCCACCAATACCTCCCGGTAGGATATGCCGATAGGTACCTCCAGATTGCAGGGGGATTGGACTGCGTCCCCGGTGACAGTCATGATGCGGTGTGTCAGGGGACGGCCACAGGCAATGGCATAAAAGCAATCAATG
>CAZQAI010000237.1:0-2804 GCA_964591305.1 uncultured Clostridium sp. | reverse complement strand
TTTGGAATGCGATTCGCCGCTCACATTTTGCTTTTTTGCTGTTGAATTGCGAAATGGAATGATGGGAACTGATTTTTAGAGGTTCCCTTATGTATTGAATTTATCGTGATGACTTTTCCGGAAAACCGGCGTTCATGGCTCTCAATATAATCTAAACGCAGTCGCGGGGCCCCTCGCCCCACTCTACAGTGGAAAAGGGAGCGTATGATAGAGGGTGGCTGAACTGTAACACTTCGGTAACGGCAAGAGGCAAAATATAATTCACTTCTGCTTGTTTTTTTCGCCGTTTTGTGGTAGGATATACAGGTATCCGGCTTTACGGCACAATGTCCGGTCGGCGAGACAACATTCGGATAAATCCGTCATCCGGGTAAATCCGTCATGGCTTCAAATTTTCTTATGAACAGGACACAGACGCAGATCGGCTGCGTCGAGAAAGGATGTACATGAAACAGTTGAAAATGCTCCGATTTTCCGCACCTCCCATTCCCCATGCCCTTCCGGAAGGCTATACGTATGCATTTTATTCCGGAAAGCCGGAGGAGGAGGCTGACTGGCTGGCCATCTGCCGGGAGGGCCTTCTGCCAGACGCATCGCCTTCATGGTTTGAAAATTCTATCCTACGCTATCCCGATCTGGACCCGTACCGGGATCTGTTCTTTGTCCTTGATCCTTCCGGGCGTCGGGTAGCTACCTCGGCTTCAGTCTGCCATAAGAGCGGGGAAGGATACATTCACATGGTCGGTTCCCTGCCTTCTTGCCGCGGCATGGGTATCGGGCGGGCCATGCTGTTCCACGCATTGTCTTTGATTGAAGGCCAAGGATGCGTGTATACGACCCTGACCACCGATGATCATCGGCTTTCTGCCATTAAAACTTATCTGGATGCCGACTTTCGTCCTGTTCTTTGGGATGATCCTGAAAGCGACATGCGTGCCCGTTGGGATACTGTCATTGCCGCATTGGGATACCGGCCGGTGGAATATCTGAGCGATGTGTAAGGCACCTCCATACGCGGTGTTCAGCGGTTCTTCTTGCGTCGACCCTTCTGATATTGCTCAAAATGGGCGGCTTTCGACCGCCCATTTTCAGTGCCCATTGCCTGATGCAACAGCTTTTCTATATCGTGCAAAGCACAGTTTTTCAATGATTGTATGAGGCTACATTACCGGTTCGTAAAACACCTTGATGAGCAGTTCCATGAGCGAATCTTGATCCACATAGAATTCCATGAATTGCTCACCCTTGACCGACTCGCCTTCAAGAGTATATATGTCCTCCATCTTCAGTTCGCCAACACGGTCTATCAGTTGCTCAATCTGGGAAGTGGAATAGTCTGTTTGCACATCGTCGGCAAAGTTTTTCATCATATCAACAGCGAAATGATCATTGTCCTTCATGGCATCATACATCTTTTTCCATAATGCTATCATGTACTCCCGCTGGCGTTCCATGCGATGGATATTGGTGGGATCATCCAAGCCTTCGCGAGATCGGACATAATATAGCGCTTGATCTCCCATCAGCGTCATGGTCTTGCCCTGCACCATAGTCGGATCCAGGGCTGTAAAGTCATCTGCCAGTGTAACCTCCACACCGCCGACCCAATCATTGATCCCGCCGACGGCCTCCATGGTTAAGGTAAAGTAATGATCGATGTTCACATCATGCAGCAATGTCGAAACAGCACGTACCGTGTTCCATGCACTGTCAGAATCACCGCTACCGTAAGCATGCGACAGGGCAATCTGCTGTTCACGCACATCGACAACTCTCCCGCCAATACCGAGAACACGCACCTTGGCTATGGTATCCCGATTGATGTGGATGGCTGAGTATGCACCTGTTGTTTTATCAAAAACCACCAGCAACAAAAAATCTGCCTGTTGATTATTCCGATAGGTATCATCCTGTGACTCGTTCGAAAATGTATCCAACCCAATGAACAGGACGGTTTCCAAATCGTCTCGCAACCTGTAGGTTTTTCCTTCATACTGAATCTGCCGCTCAAGGCCTTCGGGAGTGTCTGCCTCCTTTTGGCGGTTCTCATAGTACCATACGGCAAACAGACCTCCCACTATGATGACGGCAAGCAACACCACGATCAGTACGCTATGTCGCATATGTGACATGGTTTTCCCTTTCTGATGACAGATCTTGAGGAATATTCTGCCTCGTCTGTACAACACATTCTATGTTCCGAACGATCCTTATCCTATCAGTAGTTTCAGAAAACAGGATCAGTCGTTCTTCTTGCGTCTGACAGTCAGCATGGTGCCGGTCAGAGCCATGGCTGCAACAACCATGACAGGAGCAGACAAGAGAGAGCCACATCCGGAAGAACCGCATCCGGAGGGCATCTTCTCGCCCGTGAAGACCACAAATGCGAAGGGAGAAAAGTTTTCCTCTTCGAAGGACAGCGTCTTTCCGTCCTTGGAAAGCTCCGCGTTTTCGACCAGTTCCCAGCTACCATTGGCATAGTGTAGCAGCCCGACAAAATTTTTCAGATTCTCAGATGACAACTCGATCGTGAATTTTCCACCGTTTTCCTCAGTGCAGGATATATCAAACAAATCACTCACAGCCAAATCCTGCGCATCAATCTTCTTCTTCTTGGCAAGATCAGCCAGGTCCACATTCAGGTCTGTCACCTGAGCGGCATTGACGATACTCTTGTAAGCGGCATCAATGATCGCTTGGCCTTGTTCGGAGAGCTTTGCCTTGTCCTTATAAGCGACAATTTCCAGCCTTGCCGTGCCATTACCGCCTTCATATGTCATGGTAGGTGCATCATTGAGAGAAGG
>CAZQAI010000236.1:0-2807 GCA_964591305.1 uncultured Clostridium sp. | reverse complement strand
TCATCTGCGGCAAGGGAGGATGCTCCGGGTCCCCAGCCGTGACCTGGTTGTAGCCTGCCACATTGCGTACATTCACTTCCTCGATCAGCTCAAAGCGGCGTTCCATCTCGGCCACGGCGGAGTAGAGTGCGCCGGCGGCCTTTTTGGGATCAGTGACAATGGGACAGTACAGGTGGGGAATGTCCCGGTACATGCTGAATTCCACCTTCTTGGGGTCAATGAGGATCAGCTTGACTTCGTCGGGCTTTGCCTTATACAGGATGCTCAGAATGATGCAGTTGATGCAAACCGATTTACCCGAGCCGGTGGTACCGGACACCAGCAGGTGGGGCATTTTGTCAATATCGAAGATTACAGGCCGCCCCGATACTTCGGCCCCCAGACAGGCGGCGATGCGGCTCTTGTGGTTGTGAAATTCCGGGGTCTCCAGCAGGTTGCGCAGATAGACGATGGAGGGATGGTCATTGGGCACCTCAATGCCCACGGCCGACTTGCCGGGGATGGGCGCCTCAATGCGCACGCCGGTCTTGGCCATGCTCAAGGCAATGTCGTCCACCAGGTTGGCGATGGAGCGCACCCGAATGCCCACATCCGGTTTGACCTCATACCGGGTGACAGTGGGCCCACAGGAGCAGGAGATTTCCCGGATGCGGATGTGAAAGCTTTCCAGCGTGTCCCTCAGAATGCGGGTGTTCTTGGCAATCTCGCTCTCGTCCGCCTCGTACCGGGAGCTACCCCGTGTCAACAGGTCGATGGGCGGGAAAACATACTCCGGCTCGTCAGGTTCAGCCATCTCTTTCGGCGTGGCCGCTTCCCCTGTCCGCTCCCCGTCAGCCGGCCCGGTTCCGCTTAGCGGGATCCCGTCTGCTCCGACTGCCTCGGCAGAGGCTGTGTTAGGCGAAAACGCCGGCTCATCTTCAGGCAGACCGTTCACCCGGTTGTCCGGTGTGTCGGTGATGGCGGTGGGATCCGGCTTGATGACCCGCACCACCAGTTCCTCAGATGCCTTTTTGCGGGAGAGCAGGGGGGGCAGGTCCGCCAGCGGATCGTCCCCGTCCGGAGCGGTGCCTACCCGGTCGGAGTCAGACCGCTCGCCGGCGGCCTTGCCGCTGTCTGTCCCAACGGGCTCATCCACCTCAATGGAGAGATCGTCCCCGTCGGACGTACCGTCCATGGTGACCACCATGTGACCCGGCGTGCGCCGCCCGCCTGCCGATGTACCTCGGCTCAGCGGTACGTACAGGCCCTCATCCTCGGGAAATTCCCCGTACACATTCTCGTCCTCGCTGTCCTGTCCTGCCTTGGACAGGTCGGTGGTTTTCTCTCCCGCCTTGCGGCGGGATGCACCCGGGTCTGCCTGAATGGTCTGCGGCCGTACGGCGCGGCGACCGTTTTCGGGGACTCTGTCGGCGTCCGTGGATGCGGCACCGGAGGGCTCATCCATCACTTCACCGGTGCGGGCGTTGACACGGATCAGCCTGTCTGTGCGCTCCGGGTCTTCCTCCCCGCTTGCGTCATCCTCATAGCTGTCAAACAATTCATCTCCGTCCTCGCCATATCCGGGATCGGGACAGCCCCCCCGGCTCCTGACACTCTGGCCTCTGGTTCGGGTGGCCGCTCTGGCTTGGCTCTGCTCTTCGGCTTCGGCCTGAGCCCGGGCTTTTTCCCGTGCTTTAACCCGGGCCTGAGCCACAGCAGCTTCCCGGGCTTCCTCATGAGCCGCCTCTTTGGCAGCGGCCCGGATGTCAGCCTGCGCCTCTTTCTCTTCCAGGCGGTCAGCCCTTCGAACCAGGTATACTTCTTTCAGCCGGGCAAACACGCGAACCGGCGTCACGCCCACCAGGAACATGACCATCAGGGGCCACATGGCCAGCATCAGCACCAAGGTTCCGGCAAAACGCAGTCCGTGATACATCAGCCAACCCAGGTACCCACCCAGCACACCGCCGCCATGCAGGGCAGTTCCTGCGTCGAAGAGGGGACCGGGGTACACTGTATCAATCAAGGCGTTGTCGGTCAGACAGGTGCAGACATGAACAAAGCTGGACACGGTCAGCACGAATAGGAAGGAAACCAACAGTTGCATGCTGAGCAGACGCTGATGGCAGTACCGACGCCAAGAGACGGCGGTCATGATCATAACGGCCGGGACCAGGTAGACCGCTCCGCCCAGGAGGCCGAACAATACCCGGCAAAGCCAGAAGCCTATCCACCCCATCAGGTGCTCGTTGGCTGTTTCGGCGTTGCCAATGCGGTCAAGCAGAAGACAGACCACGACGAACAGACTGAGTACCGTCCACACATAAGGCATGTACTGTTCGGATATGCGGCGGGCCGGAGACAGCGTCTCTGTGCTGTCCGGTTCGTGCGGCCCCCTGTCTGCCTGTCGGGTGTCCCGGAATGTGCCCGCCTTGGAGGCACCGCGGCCTGTCGTTTGGGTAGCAGACTTATCGGTAACTTTGCTTGCAGACTTGTCGGTGACCTTACTTGCAGACTTCCCGGTGACCTTACCCGAAGACCTTCCGGTGCCGGAGGCCTGGCCGGCCGGTGCGGCGTTTTTTTCCTTTTCCTGCGATGTATTCGCTTTTTTCTGGGCCATGGTGTGCTCCTTACTTACATCATTTTATCTACGATCGCAGTGCGCGGTCTACGTTACCCGATCGCCTTCTGCCAGACTTGCATTCCAGGTATAGTTTGCCCTTCAGCGGTGCACACTGAGAAGGAGGATGCGCCATATCTTCAGACGGTTATCCATGTTATTCTATCACGAACGTCGGAAACCTGGGGGACTTGATTTGTTCTTGCTG
>CAZQAI010000235.1:0-2813 GCA_964591305.1 uncultured Clostridium sp. | reverse complement strand
CTGACTGGAGAGATGCAAGCCTTGCGGGACAAAGGGATTGACATCACACCGGAGCATCTGGTCATCAGCGACAAGGCTACGGTATGCATGCCTTACCACAAAATGATGGATATTTTGGAAGAAGATCGGCTGGCAGACAAGAAGTTTGGCTCCACCCGCCGCGGCATAGCTCCTGTTTATGCCGATAAATATATGAAGAAGACCGTTCGCATGGGTGACCTTCTCCATCCGATCAGTCTGCGGGAACACCTGCAGGATCTGGTGGAGTGGAAGAACCTGACCGTGGTGGGTGGCTACCGTCATGAGCCTGTATCGGCAGATGATATGTACGCCTGGCTGGAAAAGTACGGATTCCCTCTGATTCCCTATATCAAGGATACCACTACCTACCTGAATGAGGCTGTCCGAGAGGGCAAATCCATCATGTTTGAGGCCCAGCTGGGGGCCCTGCGGGATATTGATTTCGGAATCTATCCCTACACCTCTTCTTCCTCCACCATCGCGGCCTATGCGCCCATCGGAGCCGGTATCCCGGCACATAAGCTGGACAATGTCATCGGGATCATGAAGGCTTACTCAAGCTGCGTGGGTGAGGGGCCGTTTACCTGTGAGCTGTTCGGACCCGAAGGCGATGCGCTGCGTGAGGCGGGCGGCGAGTATGGCGCTGCTACAGGACGTCCCCGGAGAGTAGGCGGCTTTGATGTGGTCGCTTCCCGGTACGGCGCCATGGTGCAGGGAGCCACCGAGATTGCCCTGACCAAGCTGGATGTGCTGTCCTACCTTGACAGAATTCCTGTTTGCACTGCCTATCTGGTGAACGGAAAGCCCACTGAGGCCTTTCCTCATGGGGATGACCTGACCGGAGCCAAGCCGGTATATGACTACCTGCCCGGTTGGCGGTGTGACATTTCCTCTTGTCGCCATTTTGAAGAACTACCGGAAGCTGCCAAGGCTTATGTCAGCTACATTGAACAAGCAGTAGGGTGTCATATTCGTTATGTGTCTGTGGGTGCCGATCGGGACGCTTATATTGAATTGTAAACAGGGCGGTAGCATGTGACGATGAGAAAATCTATACGTAGGCTGACTTTATGCGCAATGTGCGCGGCTCTTTTGTGTGTACTTTCCCCGTTTTCCATTCCAATCGGACCGGTTCCTGTCACACTGGGATTGTTTGTTGTGTTGCTGACGGCTGTTCTGCTCAAGCCGCTTGACAGCTTGCTGGCGGTGGCGGTCTATTTGGCCCTGGGTTGCTGTGGCCTTCCGGTGTTCAGCGGCGGCAATGGCGGATTTGGTGTCCTTACCGGCCCCACCGGCGGGTACTTATGGGGATACCTGCTCACTGCCTTGGTGACAAGCCTTGTGGCAGCCCTCGCCTGCAAAAGCCGTCTCCCCCGTTGGGGCAGACTTTTGGTTATACTGGGAGGTTGTCTTGTCGGTGTGGCTCTTTGCTATCTGACCGGCACGATACAGTTCTGTGCTGTGGCGGAAGTAGGAACCGTAACAGCGTTGGGTAAATGTGTCCTTCCGTTTATTCCCTTCGATCTGGTCAAATCAGCTGCGGCTACCTTGCTTGCCGAGAGACTGAGAAAGACTGTGAATCAGTAACCTGTACCCCATCATAAAGCCCGGATACGGATTTTCACCATGTCTGTATCCGGGCTTTGGTGTAGGTGCGAAGCAGGAAACATGCTACATCAGGTGTCCATGGCCGTATCTCTGAGCTCATTGACAGTCTGCTCAAGGATCATCTTCTCAGAGAAGGGCAGCCTCCGTCCCTGCACCAGCTGATAATCTTCATGACCTTTACCGGCAAAGAGAACCACATCACCCGGCTTGGCAATTTCCACAGCCTTGCGGATTGCATCGGCTCGGTCGGGGAAAAGCAGGCGAGGGCAGCTGTCCGGCGGAAAAGCAGCGTCTATCATGTGAATGATTTGTTCCGGTGGTTCAAATCCGGGGTTGTCAGAGGTCAGGATACAGAGGTCTGCCCGGTGTGCCGCCGCTAAAGCCAGATCCTGCCGTCGCCCGACAGTGCGATCCCCTACGGAGCCAAAGAGACAGATCAACCGCCCCCGACATATGGCCCGCAGTGTATCCAGCACCGAGGCAAGGCTGACACCGTTGTGAGCGTAATCAATGACAAAGATGATGCCGGGTAGGGTGCGGAAGGTGTAGGACTCAAAACGCCCCGGTACGCGGATGTGTAACAAAACAGACAACGCATCCCGTATGGGTATACCAAAAGATTCCCGGCAGACAGCCAACGCACACAGGGCATTCTCCACGTTGAAGCGGCCCGGCAAGGGAAGATGAGCGGTCAAGGGTTGCCCATCGGGAACATGCGTGACGGTGAATTGAATGCCCGGAAGTCCGTCCCGCTCCTCCGCTGTGAGCTGTCCGGCCTCCCAACAGGCATGAACACGCCCAGCGGGGAAGGGGTTGTCCGCTACCGAAGGCTTGTCCGCTATGCGAAAGGTTACAAGAGGCGCCGTGGCCTTTTCCACCATGTAAGGTGTGGCCGGATCATCGGCATGGCAGACAATCAGCCCGGCTCCATACTCTGTGAAAAGGGAACGCTTGCAGGCGGCATAATGAGCCATGTCGGGGTGCTCCCATTCGCCGATATGGTCACGGGACAGATTGGTGAAGACACAGCAATCAAAGGTCAATCCTCTCACCCTATGCTTCCATAATGCCTGCGAGGATACTTCCATGACACAGACTTTTATGCCTGTGTCCACCATGTAACGCAGGTAGTGATAGATATCCAGGCTTTCGGGCGTGGAATTTACAGTGGGAAAGTGAAGACC
>CAZQAI010000234.1:0-2822 GCA_964591305.1 uncultured Clostridium sp. | reverse complement strand
ATGAATTTTTTTGGTTACAGTTCAGCCGGGGAACGGAGGAGCCCCCCGAACCCCCAAAGAACTTTCAATACATTTATGTATTGAATGTATCGTGATGATTTTTCCGGAAAACCGGCGTTCATGGCACCCAACATAACATAAACGCAGTCGCGGGACCCCTCGCCCCACTCTACAGTGGAAAAGGAAGCGTACTATAGAGGGTGGATGAACAGCAACCTTTTTGGGCTACAGTTCCAAGGCACAAACCTACCTCTTTCTGATCTCTCCGAACTCATCCACGTCGTTGACGAATACCGGACACAGGCGCACCGAGAAGGTGAAGGCCTTGTCGTCAAAGCGGTATTCGGCGGCAAGCTCCGGCCCGCAGGAATTCGACCCGATGCCGGTCTGACGGCAGTCGATATTGACGCAGGTCTCCTTCATGGGAGACAGCTCAAAGTCGTGAGCGGTGGCTGTCAGCTGAGCCGGCGTAAAGTGTGCACAGTTAAAGCTGAAATCCTGCCCCACGGTGGCGACCATCAGTCCCTGACCCGCAGCAGAGGCCACTGTCATCCACCGGGTGTCGGTGTGGGCCATATTCTCCTGGGGACGGACATAATGCTCAAAATGTGCTGACACGGTTGTCGAGAAAATGCCTTGCCGGGAGGCATGGCGCTTGTCGATATAGCTCTCCACCTGGCCACGGCCGTAGTAGCGCAGATACTCCATGCCCTCAGGCATGAGGAATTCCACACCGAACCGGGGCAGAGCCGGCAGGTCGTTCCGCACCCTGACATCATAATCCAGCCGGACACCGCCCTCGGCATAGAAGGTGTATCTTGCCTCGGCATGCAGAACAGGCCGCAGGAAAGCGGGCGCCAGGCTCAGCTGGGCAGCCACGGTGACGGTTTTATCATCCACAGTCGTCACCTCGCAGCCATAACACTTGACTCCGGCCCGGTCATAGCCCACGCTCTGCCACTGTTGGCGGATATTCCGGTCGTTGTCGGTGGAAGCCCGCCAGATGGCAGGCTTTATGGGAGAGGCCAGCAGCTCCTTGCCATCAGCCTTCACAGAGGTGATGAGTCCGTCGGATCGGGACACCGTATACACCTCCCGCGCTGTCTTCACCGTGATGGTGGCTGGGCTCTCCTGAACCGTGATCACGGCATACCGGCTCATGGCGGTCCTGATGTCCACCGGAGCAGGAGCGGGCAGATCGAGCATCACCTGGGTAAAGCCCACCTCATACCCGATAGGTGCCCAGGCTGTAGGCAGGTTCTGCACAGCGCTCACGGTCAGGTACACGTCCCCCTCCGCCGGAATTTCCTGTACGGGGATGACCAGCTCAACGCACTCCTGCGGTTCAATAGGCAGGACAGCCCGGCCGCAAGCTGCGGCTACACCGTCCTTCTCAACTGTCCAGACAAAATCAAGATCGGACAGGTCGGTGAAGTAGCGCAGATTCCTGATAACGGCCTTTCCGTTAGTCATATCGAAGGATTCCAGCCGGAAGGGCTTGATGATCTGCTTGTATTCCATAAGGCCGGTGTGAGGCCGGCGGTCAGGGTATACCAGACCGTCCACGCAGAAGTTTCCATCATGCGGGAAGTCCCCGCAGTCGCCGCCGTAGATGTAGTGCGGGTCGGTGTAGGGATGAGAGCCGATGGCCACCGAGTGGTCGATAAATTCCCAGACGCAGCCGCCCATGAAACGGTCATGACTGTATATCAGATCCCAATACTCCTTAAGGCATCCGGGCCCATTCCCCATCGCATGGGAATATTCACACAAAAACAGCGGTTTTGTGTAGATATGTCTGTCCAGGTACACCTGTTTGATGTGCTCAGGGGAGGGGTACATGCGACTCTCCACATCTATGTAATCACACTCCAGCGCAGTGCCGATCTCCTCGTCGCTCTTGTCCTTGCAGTCACCGTGCAAGCGGTCGGCCTTTCGTCGTGAGGCATCCTCACAGTGCACCAGATTTCTCGGATTGCGGACATGGAGATATTCACCCATTTTGCGTTGGTTCTGCCCGATGCCGGACTCATTGCCCAGGGACCACATCAGTACACAGGCATGGTTCTTATCCCGCTCATACATCCGCTGCACTCTGTCAAGATAGGCATCTTCCCACTCGGGGTCATCGGTCAGCTGATCCCAGTTGCCGACCACAGCCATCCCGTGGCACTCCAGATCGGTCTCGTCGATAAGGTAAAAGCCGTACTCATCGCAAAGTCCGGGGAAGCGGGGATCATTGGGGTAATGACTGGTACGGATGGCGTTGATATTGTGCTGTTTCATGATCATCAGATCCCGGATCATGTGCTCCATGGGAGTAGCTGAGCCTAGGATGGGGTGGCTGTCATGCCTGTTGACGCCGCGGAGCTTGATCTTCTGCCCGTTAAAATACAGCACACCGTCCCTGATGCGGATGTCCCGGAAGCCCAGCTTCTGCGCGACATACTCGCTGCCGCAGTGCAGAATCAGGGTGTATAGCCGGGGCTCCTCATCCGACCACAGTTCGGGGTCATCGATCAGGAAATCAAAGGTTCCCTTACCGTGGATGAACAGGCTTCCCTTCTCGATCTGCATGCCGTTGGGGCGAAGCAGTCTATACTCGACCAGGGCCTCCCCGTTGAGGGTCACCGTGGTGGGACAGCCGCCATGGGTGTAGTTGTCTGACAGAGCCGGGCATGCCTCAAGATCCACGATATGCACCGGATCACGCAGGAGCAGGTAGACCTCACGGAACAGTCCCGACCAGCGGAATTTATCCTGATCCTCCAGATAGGTGCCGTCGCACCACTTGAGCACCAGCACCTTGATGCTGTTCTCCC
>CAZQAI010000233.1:0-2849 GCA_964591305.1 uncultured Clostridium sp. | reverse complement strand
AGTACGCTCCCTTTTCCACTGTAGAGTGGGGCGAGGGGGCCCCGCGACTGCGTTTTAGGTTATGTTTGGGTGCCATGAACGCCGGTTTTCCGGAAAAGTCATCACGATACATTCAATACATAATAAATGTATTGAAAGTTCTTGGGGGTCTGGGGTTTCTTTCAAGAAGCCCCCAGGCGTTCCCCCGTTCCCCAGCTGAACTGTAACCTAAATGTATGCACAAGCCGATGCACAAATACTACTTTTTCAGTGTGATTATACGCTTTCTCGTGAAATTTGTCAATAGCCGGGAAACGATTTTTTTATAAAACGCTTGAAAAGGGAGAGGGATTGTGCTATAATAAAAATAGATATTTATTCCTGCAGGACAGCAGACAGAAACAGTATAGCATGTCAAGACAGGTGCCTGGGCAAGAAAAGTATGACACCGGAGCATAAAAACATACATAAAGTGCAATGCGGAGGAATCTGATTATGAGCAAAATAGAAATTCAAAGAGTGAGGCGGCGTCTGGCGGCGGTTTTGGGTTTGGGATTGCTTGTACTTATTTTTGCCTCCTGTAAAGAGGATTATCCGTCTGTGTGGGTGCCGGACGAGTCAAATCAAACGTCCGAGACGGTCACGACCAGGGTGGATATCTATGTTCCCAATACCGGGTACCCCGACTCTGAAGCTGAGCCCGACACCGGAGAGCTGCCGGAATCCGATACAGAGTCCGGATCCGGGGTAGAAACCGGAGAGGAAACCGATGTGCCGGATGAATCAGATCCGGCAGAGTGCGATACACACACGTACGGGGAGTGGATTCAAATCAAGGCTCCCAGCTGCACTGAGGATGGTCAGAAGGTGCATACTTGCGCTGTATGCGGCTACGAAGAATCCGAAACCATACCGGCGTTGGGCCATACACCGGTCGTGGATGAGGCAGTGGCCCCCACCTGCACCGAAGCCGGAAAGACGGAGGGATCTTACTGCTCAGTATGCCATGAGGTTCTGACTGCGCAGCAGACTGTGCCCGCCACGGGACATACCTACCCGGAGAATGCCAGCTGCACGCAAGATCAGGTCTGCCTGGTCTGCGGGGAGGTGCTGGTTTCCACCGGCCAGCATGTGGAGGTCATTGATTATGCAGTGGCCCCCACCTGTACAGAACCCGGCTTGACCGAAGGCAAACACTGCGGCGTATGTCATGAGGTGTTGGTGCCTCAGACTGTCATACCCGCCACCGGACACACCGAGGCACCATACCCTTATTTGGCTCCGACCTGCGCCGAAAACGGGCATCGGGAAGGCACAGTCTGTTCGGCATGCGGCTTTGTACTGACGGGCGGTGAGAGCATCCCTTCTACCGGCCATGTCATGGTCACGGATGAGGGAATACTTCCTACCTGCACAGAGGAAGGGAAAGGAGAGGGGTACCACTGCGCCGTATGCCATGAGGTGCTCAAGGCACAGGAGATCATTCCGGCATTGGGACATACCCCGGTGACAGATCCTTACGTAGCCCCCTCCTGTACGCAGAGCGGCCTGAGCGAGGGTTCTCATTGCTCAGTATGCGGTATTGTGCTGGTCGGGCAGGAGACCATCCACGCCACAGGACACAGCCTGGTCAATGACGCCGGATATCAACCTACCTGTACCGAATCGGGTCTCACAAACGGTGTGCATTGCGATGTGTGCGGAACGGTGCTGGTGACCCAGATAGAAATTCCCGCCACAGGGCACAGGCCGGTAGCCGATGCGGGCTTTGAGCCGACCTGCGAAGGCACGGGGCTTACATCCGGTTCTCATTGTTCCGTCTGCGGAATCGTACTGCTTCCAAGGGAGGTCATTCCCGCCACAGGACACCAGGTGGTGACGATGCCGGGCGTGGAACCGACCTGCACCTCTATTGGATTGACCGAATTTACCTATTGTTCGGTCTGCCATACTATATTCACATTCCAAACAGTGCTTCCTGCCAAGGGGCATACAGTGGTCATGGATCCGGCGGTGGAGCCTACCTGTACCGAAACCGGACTGACAGAAGGTTCCCATTGCGCTGAATGCGGCGTGACCATGACACCGCAGCAGCTGATACCGGCCACCGGCCATATGCCTGTGACAGACCCGGCAGTAGAGCCCACATGCACCGAAACCGGTCTGACCGAGGGGTCCCACTGCCAGCTGTGCGGAGAGGTAATCATAGCCCAGCAGGTCATCCCCGCTAAGGGACATACGCTCGGGCCGGATGCTACCTGTACCGAGGATCAGGTGTGTACGGTGTGTGGTGCGGTCATCACCGCCAGCGGCGGTCATATTGAAGCGACGGACGCCGCTGTGCCTCCCACCTGTACGGAGAGCGGCCTCACCGAAGGGTCTCACTGTGCGGTCTGCGGTTTGACACTCAAGGCACAGGAGGTCATATCGGCCACCGGGCACACGGAAGAAATTCTGCCGGCTGTGCCTGCGGGTTGTACAACACCGGGGCTGACTGAAGGGATCAAGTGCTCAGTTTGCGGAGAGATTCTCAAGGCGCAGGAGGAGGTTCCGGCCACCGGACATGTGGAGGCCGTGCGTCAAGGCATACCGGCCACCTGCGTGGCTAACGGGACCACGGACGAGGTATACTGTTCGGTCTGCGGGGAGGTTCTCACGGCCCGCGAGGTGATTCCGGCCACAGGACATGAACAGCAGGTGATCCCCGGCAAGGCCGCCACCTGCACCGAACCCGGCCTGACCGAAGGTATCAGGTGTTCGGTCTGTGGGGTTGTTCTGCAGGTACAGGAGAACCTTGACGCCAAGGGACACACCGAAGTAGTGGACGCGGCGGTAGAGGCCACCTGTACCGAACCCGGTCTGACAGCGGG
>CAZQAI010000232.1:0-2855 GCA_964591305.1 uncultured Clostridium sp. | reverse complement strand
CAACAGATTGAATCGGCAATGAGAAAAGGATGGTACCCATTTCAGCAAATTCAAAAACAGGGGTGTTGACAGGTCTTTCACCGTCATCATTCGGACATTGTCCGGATACATATGAAATGCTGTTTCTAACCGTCTACTGTTTAACATTTTAACATAATATATGATCTTTTGTCAAGTCATTTTCTGCAATTTCCTTATGATTTCTGCCTTTTACAGGTACAGTTCAGCCACCCTCTATAGTACGTTCCCTTTTCCACTGTAGAGTGGGGCGAGGGGTCCCGCGACTGCGTTTATGTTATGTTGGGTGCCATGAACGCCGGTTTTCCGGAAAAGTCATCACGATAAATTCAATACATAAATGTATTGAAAGTTCTTTGGGGGTCTGGGGGCTTCTCCGTTCCCCGGCTGAGCTGTAACCTTTTACACAAAATCAGGCATACATTTTTGTATCATACAAACAATACCATGCCTTTCCATTCAGAGCGGCGTCACAAGAGTTCATTTTTCTCTTGATTTATGCAATTCAACCAAAACCGTCCATTCATTTTCGGGGTTTTGGTCATTGACGAAAAGAGCGGAAAGCGGTATAATACAGATGTGTGCCCACATGACATGCGAAAGGAAGGGTAATGTATGATGAAAAAACTACTCAGTTTCTGTCTGGCACTGCTCCTTTGCACGGCTACCATCGGGAGTATGGCCTCACCGGCCTCAGCCGATGAAGCAGAAGCAACCGTGACCCCGACCCCTTACAGCTACGTCCCGGGGCTTGTTGCCTGGTATGACGGAGTGCAGAACACCCGTGCCGGTGCCGATCCGTCCGCCGCCGTCTGGGAGGATTTGATCAGCGGGTACGATCTGCCGGTCACGACCGACCAAAATAACCGCTTTACCGGCGAGGGCTTCCAGTTGGATTCCACAAAAAACTATTTTCCCTCCGGAATCTGTGACCTTGTCAACGGCACAGCCTTCACGGTGGAGATTCTGTTCGGCGCTTTTGAGTCCATCGGACAGAACTTCAATACCTTTATGAACAGCGACAATGACAATTTTGCCTTGTTCCGCCGGAACTCCAACAACAATCTTGAGTTTAAGTTTGCCGCTGTAGCCGCAGCTGAAAGGCCCTGTGTGGAGGATGGCCTGAACAAGCTCCAGAACGCCCTGATCACCATCACCTACTGTGTGGACGGAGAAGTCATCCTGTACATCAACGGTGTGAAAGCGGCTTCCAAGGACTGTCACTCCGCTATGGGCGCCGACAACCTCTTTATCGGGCATGTAGCCGACAAAGCGTACAAAGCCCTGTACCGCTCCATCCGCTTCTATGACAGAGAGCTGTCCTCCGCAGAAGTTGCCCACAATGCCGCCGTGGACGGTTACGGAGAGGTCAAAGACCTCTATGTCACAGACGGACTTGTATCGCTGTACAGCGGCATCCGCAACACGGCTAACGGGTACGATCCCGCCTCCACCGTCTGGGCCGACCTTGTCAGCGGTTACGATGTGGCGGTAAAAACCGATGATCACAACTACTTTACCCGCGAGGGCTTCCATCTGAATACCGCCAGAAACTTCTTTGGCAGGGAGATTGTTGACCTTGTCAACGGGCAGGAGTTTACCGTTGAGATGTATCTGGGTGATCTGGTATCCCTGGGATCGCAGTTCAACACCTTTATCAACTCCAGCAATGATGCCTTTTCCCTGTTCCGCCGTCTCAGCAACGACGTGCTGGAATTTAAGTTTGCCACCAACGGTGCATCGGAACGGCCTACTGTCAGCGATGGCCTGAATGTCTTTGCTGACAGCCTGGTGTCGGTGACCTACAAGGTGGGAGACAAGGTGGTCATTTATGTGGACGGTGTCAGAACCGCCGAGGTACCCTGCCCCAAGGCTATGGGTGCTGACGACCTGTTCTTCGGGCATGACAGTGACACACGCAATTACGATACCACCTTCCGCTCACTTCGCTTTTACAACCGGGCGTTGAGCGACAGCGAGGTGGCAGCCAACGCACAGGCGGAGGGTGTGCTCCGAAAAGTGCCTGACGAAAATGCCAACCCCGGCTTTGTGACCGTGGCTCAGCCTGTCACCAACATAGCCGGCGATGTGGCCTTGGTTCGCCGGGTGGACAGTGCTGTAGAGCTGTCCTCCATGATGTCCGGTGAGGTGCGGCCTGCCGCCGCCATCCTGCGTGTCAACAACGCCCTGGAAATCACCGACGGGGCCGGGAGGAAAATTGCCACCCTGTCCGATGTACTGACCACGCTGGACTATACCGTTGTGCCTGTCTTTGAGCCGGCTGATCGCAGCGCCGCCGACGCCCTGACTGCTTTTCTGGGTGACATATGCTTCTCTGACTGCGCCTTCATAAGCCGTGACCCTGCTCTTGTCAAGTACGCCCGGGAGAAGCTGCCCACCGCCCGCGGGATCATTGACTACACCGAAACCTACAAGGATGCCACAGGTCTTAGCACCGAGCAGTGCATTGAGCTGCGTAAGTCTATGAAAGCCAATATGGGCACCATTGCCCTCCTGCCCCTGGCCGCCGCCCGGCAGTCTGCGGTGCAGTACCTGTATGACAGCATCGTCAATGTGTGGGTACAGGCCCCCGACACGCTGGAGACTGCCGACATGTATGATGCCCTTCTGTCGGGTGCCATCGGAGTGGTATCGGATCAGACTGCCGGTCTGTATGCCGCCGCCCAGACGCTGGAGTGCAACACCTTGACCCGCGTGCCTTTGAATATCGGGCACAGAGGACTTCCCTCCGTCTATCCGGAGAACACCGTGGAGGGATCGCTGGCCGCCTATGAGGCCGGTGCCGACGTGATCGAACTGGATGTTTACCTGACCAC
>CAZQAI010000231.1:0-2861 GCA_964591305.1 uncultured Clostridium sp. | reverse complement strand
GGTGTTACAGTTCAGCCACCCTCTATAGTATGCTCCCTTTTCCACTGTAGAGTGGGGCGAGGGGCCCCGCGACTGCGTTTATGTTATTTGGGGTGCCATGAACGCCGGTTTTCCGGAAAAGTCATCACAATAAATTCAATACATAAATGTATTGAAAGTTCTTTGGGGGTCTGAGGGCTCCTCCGTTCCCCGGCAGAACTGTAACAGAAAAAGGCATCTTCTGTGTAAAAAAGTGAAAAAGTATTGACAACACATGAATATCAGGGTATAATCTGTATGTATGAATCGATACACTGCAAGCAGTGCGGCTCTGTCTGTGTATACAGCCCCGGACATGACCCTGAACCTCTGCGTGATCAGAAAGGAATCCTAAGTATGAAAATTGACGGAAACAAATTTCAGAAAATGTGCGTCTCGGCTGCCAACTCGCTGGACAGCCAGAAGACTGAAATCAACAATCTGAATGTATTCCCAGTTCCGGATGGGGATACAGGCATCAACATGAGCCTGACCATGAAGCCGGTGCGGGAAATTCATGTGGAACCAGGCACGCTCTCCGAGGCCGCCGGTCGGGTGGCCGACCATGTCCTGCGAGCCGCCCGGGGCAACTCCGGTGCTATTCTGTCGCTTTTTTTCCGGGGTATGGCCAAGTCCTTCAAGGGACTGGATAAGGCAGATTCCGGAGACATTGCCAAGGCCATTCGCAGCGGCACCGATGAAGCCTATCGGGCGGTCAGCAAGCCCACGGAGGGCACCATCCTGACTGTCATGCGGGGTACGGCTGACACAGCAGAAGCGGAAAGCGAGCTGTATCAGGGTGATCCCGAGGCTTTCTTTGAACGGCTGGTGAACTCCGCCGAGGATGTGCTCAGTCAGACGCCTGAGATGCTGCCGATACTCAAGGAAGCGAAGGTGGTGGACGCCGGCGGCAGCGGCTTTGTGGCCATGCTCAAGGGCATGTTGGCCTCCCTCAAAGGGCAGGATGTCAAGGCTGTCACCCCGTCGGGGGTAGAGGAAGCCGATCCCCATCGGAGCGGCGCTGATTTTGCCGCGATGGATCCCGATTCGATTCAATTCGCCTATTGCACTGAATGTATCGTGGGCAAGTCTGCAGAATATGCCGGTGAGGGCAAAGCCCGGGCTTTCAAGGACACCATCTCCCCTTGGGGCGACAGCATGGTCTTTGTGGATGACGAGGAAATCATCAAGGTACATATCCACACCAATGACCCAGGCCGCGTGCTGTCGGAAGCGGTTAAGTATGGTGCACTCGAAACCGTCAAGGTGGAGAATATGCGGAATCAGCACTCCGCTCTGACAGCTGCCGGACAGTCAGCTGCCGCAGAGGCCTCCCGTCCTCATGAGGAGGATACGCAAGCGGGCAATGCAACCGAAATCGTCAAACCTGTAGGCTTTGTGGCTGTGTGTTTGGGCGACGGAATCGCCGCCACCTTCCGGGATGTGGGGGTAGATGAGATCGTCACCGGCGGGCAGACCATGAATCCGTCCACTGACGACATCCTGTGGGCTGTCCGCCATACCGGAGCGGCCCAGGTGTTTGTCCTGCCCAATAACAAGAACATCATCATGGTGGCCAGGCAGGCTGCCGAGATTCTGGCCGCTGAAAGCCGCCAGACAGCTATTGTCCTGGAGACCCGAAGCGTGCCGGAAGGGTTGGCCGCTATGCTGGCTTATGACGGTGAATCCGATGCCGAGGGGAACCGGAAAACCATGACCGAGGCTTTCGCCGGGGTGCACACCCTGTCGGTGACACGGGCAGTCAAGGACGCCGCCATTGACGGCATGAGCATCCGGGCGGGTGAGTTCATGGGTCTGTGCGACCGTAAAATCGGCTATACCGGTGTCAACCGGCGGGCCATCGTGCTGGAGATGCTCAAGAACTTCCCCAAAGCGGACTTCGTCACGGTTTTTTATGGAGCGGATGTAACAGCCGAGTGCGCCGATGCCCTGCTGAAGGACATGAAAGCCTTGCTTCCCGACACCGAATTTACCGCAATCTCCGGCGGTCAGCCGCTGTATGATTTCGTCATTTCGGTGGAGTGACATTGCCTTACATGGAAGGAATCTGTATGATCAAAGATATGCCACATACCCCCGGAAAACGCTCTGCCCAAGTCGTGGCCTTTCTCCTGGCCATGCTGCTTGCGGGGGCAACATCCGGGTGCGGAGGAACGGACAGCGGCAGGCAGGACGCCGAAGCCGCCACAGGGAATGACCAAGAGGTCACGGTGGATCTGACCGATGACCGGACGCTGACACCTACTGATCCATACGAAGCCCGTCTGCAGAATGCCTTTGCGGCGATGGATCCGGTGCCTGCCGCTGATCTGTCCTATACACTGGATGAGGCCGGTGCCACAATCACCGGCTATACCGGGAGCGAGATCACTGTGGTGATCCCGGATACGCTGGAGGGACACCCGGTGACGGCGGTTGCTGACCGGGCTTTTCAGGGGCTGAGCACACTTCGGGCTGTGGCTCTGCCGGACTCTATCACCTCTGTCGGCTTCGGTGCTTTTGAGGGGTGCGCCTCTCTGAAAACCTTGAAAACGCCTGTTTTTACCTGTGGGGAAGAGACAGACTGGTTTGGCGCTCTGTTCGGCTCGTCCTCCTACGAAATCAACGCATCTCGTGTGCCCTCCACGCTGTCCACCCTGATCCTGACCGGTGGGGAGCAGGTGCCGGAATACTGCTTCTACGGCTGTTTCAGTCTTTCGGAGGTCAGCTTGTCCGAAGGCATCAACGCCCTTGGGGCGTTCGCTTTTTACGGGTGTGCAAACCTGACTTACATGTCCCTGCCTGAAAGCATAACATCCATCGGGCCATACGCCTTTGCCAAC
>CAZQAI010000230.1:0-2863 GCA_964591305.1 uncultured Clostridium sp. | reverse complement strand
CGGATGAGATGATAGAGGCCGGTATACTTGACCTATCGGGAGAAGGGAGGGAGAATCGTTGACCGAGGACATCAGAAATACAGTCGTTTGGAAGCTGAGACGTAACAACCTCACCAACACATGGCTGATCAACCGTTTGGAGGAACGGGGCACAAATGTGAGTAAGTTCAATATGAGTGACATCCTGCGAGGCGTTCGGCGTAACAACGACAGTGATCACATACTTACCCAATCCCTGCGTATTCTGGACAGTTATGAGGACTGGCAGGAGCAGGATATCCGCCAAAGTGGCGGAACAACAGGATAAGGAGGCTTGAAATATGGCGGTAAAATGCCAAGGGAACGTGTACATAAGAAATGCCAGGCAAAATATCAAAGGCATCAGTGCAGCTAAGAACATTGACCCGGCGAAAATGGCGGTGCGTCTCGGTATATCCCGGACAACCTGGTACAACCGTCTCAAACACCCGGAGAACATCACACTTCTGGAACTGAGCATCATCGCAAAAGAGTTGGGCACAACGCCGGAAGTGCTAATCACAAGATCAATCACAGGAGGTTAACAAAATGTTTGACATGATCAATGCGTGTGTCGACTGCGAGACATGCTATGGATGCGGAGCGGACACGAATCGGGTGATCTTACTGTGCGACTCCTGCCATGATCGCCTGGAAGGCAAATGCTACAAGATCGGCGCACAGCATTATTGTCCCGAATGCTTTTGCCAGATGATCGAAGAGCAGCTACTGCACATCACGCCGGAAGTGGAGCTGGCGGTTGAATGCCTGGGCGCCGAAACGGTATCGGTATTGCAGGAGGTGTCTGATGCGGCGGATGATCCGCATAGTATGGGAAAGGTGTCTGGAAAATGGATAATCTGAACATATACCAAAGGATGTCCCATATCACGGCGGAGCTCGGATATGTCTCCAAGAATCTGACTGTAGGATATGGGAGAAATGCATACAAGGCCGTTGGGGAGGCCGATGTATTGGACGCTGTCAAACCGGCTGAAGAAAAATGGGGTGTATACTCCTATCCGGTAAGCCGACGGACACTGTGTGTAGACACGTTGTCCACATCCGGCACAAAGACTGACAACAACGGCAACGAGACAAGTGTCGAAAGAGTGCAGTTTGTATTCCGCATTGAAACCACCTACCGTTTTGTCAATCTGGACAACCCCGGCGACTATGTGGACATTGTGTCATATGGTGACGGCATTGACTCGGCTGACAAAGCGCCCGGCAAGGCCATGACATATTCGGACAAGTACGCTCTACTCAAGGCGTACAAAATACAAACCGGCGATGACCCGGATAAGGATGCTTCGCCTGATTTTTATAAGGCCAATGCCGGAACCCCGGCCGCAAGACCGCCCGTGCAGACTCCACCGCCAGCACCTGACAACGTACCGAACCAAAACACACTCGTTCCTCCGCAGGCCAGGGCCGGGAGAAAAGCGGCACCGGAAACAGCCACGCCTGAGCAGATCGCCAAGCTCCAGCTGCTGTTCGACCCAGACCGTCTGCAGAATATGTGCAAAATCCTGGGCATCGAATCTGTCGAGCAGTGTCCTGCTGACAGGGCTGCGGGTTATATTGCGGCAGCCATGAAAGCCATGAAAGCAAATGGGGTATAAAAAATGGTCCCGCAAGAAGTTAAAAACCTGATCGTAATTGATCCCAAAACAAGAGACCTGACAGAGGATGCGGTCGAATACATTGCCTCCATCTGTGAGCAAAAAAGAGACCTGGATATAGCCGAAAAGCAGGTGAAAAAGCTGCTCTTTGAGGCCATGGACCAAAACGGAATTACCAGGATCGAATCAGACAGGCTCCTGGCTACCGTTGTGGCTCCGTCATGCAAGCCGCATCCCGTCACGGATTGGGACAAGCTCCGGGAAGACTTCCCGGAGATCGTGGCGGCTTACACCAAGACGGTGTCAGACGATACCAAAGCACCCTATCTCAAAATTACCGTAAGGAGGGCATAAAATGTCATTGAATTACAACAAGGCCATACTGGCCGGGCGTATATGCAACGATCCGGAGATCAAGCAGACGCAAAGCGGCCTGTCTGTATGCAATTTCCGGCTGGCTGTCAACCGGAAGGTCAAACCGGAAGAGCACCCTGAAGCGGACTTTTTCGATGTGACGGCCTGGAGATCGACGGCGGATTTCATCGCCCGATATTTCAACAAGGGTTCCGCCATTTGCGTGACAGGCTCCATACATAACAAGAGGTGGCAGGACAGTCAGGGAAACAACCGGATCAGCACAGAGATTGTGGCCGAAAACGTTGATTTTGTGGAAAGCAAGTCAGAGAGAAACGGCCAAGACCCATTGAGTCACGGCCAACCGGCAGCCTACAATCCGTATATACCCGCGTCATCCCCATCTCCGGATTCTCCGACATTCGGGCCGACATCAACTCCACAATATGATCAGGCGTCCATTGGCGATGATCTCCCGTTTTGATTCGGAGGCGGTGTGTGATGGATGGCCACATACATAGATGACATCAATCACTTTTACAAATGGCTCGAAAAAAACCCCCTTCCCGCCGGAGCTGTGGCTGTATACGGGTACCTTCTCCACCGCCGCAACCTGGAGCGGCAGAAGTTGTATGTGTCGGGTGATATTGTGGCCAATCCGCCGCTGGTATATGTTAAAAATGGAGACATAAGAAAAACATTGTGTATAAAGAAAGTAGAAACTCTTAACTCATATGTTAAAACGCTTTCTTATAATGGGTTAATATTTTATCGAAAGGGGGATGGAAAAGAACCGTCAACTTATTACTTTAATCATTACGTATAGTTTAGTAAGTTTTCCACAGTTTCCACAGGCAGTTTTCCAC
>CAZQAI010000229.1:0-2866 GCA_964591305.1 uncultured Clostridium sp. | reverse complement strand
ACAGGGACAGCCGGATGGACGGACAGGCTTTCGCAGCGGTCTGAAGTATGCCGGACGGTACCTGAGCTTATGTCTGCGTTCCGCAGCTGTGCGTATCGGCATCCGCATGCCGGAAAGTCAGACATCAGCCGATACCCACACCGACTACTATTCAGGTGTTTCAACAGGGCTTGGCAAAGACACCGACGATGCCATCCCGGAAACAAATACCCATACCGACCCTGCCAGCAGTTCGCCCTCCTTTGCAGCGAAGCATACTGAGTGCGTATCCTCTGCCCGCCCCTTCCCGTCCGCCCACCTGTTTTGCGAGCATCCTTTTCTACGCACCCTGACAGGTGCCGTGAGCGGGTTCGGCGCCGGTATCGCTGGCATGGTGGCCGGGCACTTCCATGTTTATGATCTGCTGGGCGCCTTGTTCCTGATCATCTGTGTGCCAGTGGCTGTCATATTGTTGATTCCTTCCTTTACGGCGGCTGGGGAATCTCTGCTCTTCTCTCCCCGCCCGTTATGGGACACAGAGGAAAGCAAAACGCCCGGGAAAAACCGTCTGCTCACCCGCTTTCATGTCATGCCCCTTGTATCTGTGTCTGCTCTCCTTCTGAGCGTAGTCTTTTGTGCGCGAACCTTTTCGCCTATGCTGGGAACCCCTTACCTGACCATCCGCATGAGCACATTGCTTGGCCTTCTCCTGACCCTTTCCGCCACCACGCGACTGGGTCTCGTACCGGGGGTTCCTGTGGCCATTCTGGTGGGACTGGGAGCCGGACCGACCCTGCTTCCCATTTTCCTGTTGACAGCCACTGTGTATGCCTTCCTGCACATTCTGTCCCACACGGTAGGTGTGATCGGCGGCTGTCTGGCCGGAGCAATCTGGTGTGCTGCCTGCGGGGACCTGGCTGTCCTTGTGACTCAACTGCCTTCCGTAATTCTGGCCATCCCCCTGTTTTTTCTGTGTGAACGGCTGTGGGAGCGGCTGCCGCCTGTGACCCGGGAAGTGGAGCTTCACTTGACCGACTTTACGTTGGCTGTAGCCGAGGAAGCACGTCTGGATGCTCAACGCACCCGCCTGTCCGCCCTATCCGACGCCTTTGCCGATCTGTCCCGGGAGTTCTATCACCTGTCCGCCCAGCTCCGTCAGCCTCGCATGACGGATTTAAGTCGGATTTGCGACAAGGCCTTTGCGGACAGATGCGCAAGCTGTCCCCATCGGGCGGCTTGTCAGGCTGCCTCCGGAGAACGCACATGGGAAGTGTCCCAGCGGCTGGCTACTCAGTTGAAAAACCAGGGCAAAGCCAGTCTATACGCTCTGCCTACCTTTCTGCGGGAGTACTGTCCACACATGGAAGAGATCATCCAGGACATCAATACACGCTGTGCTCACCTGACCGAAGCCTTGGTGCGGGGAGAAAAAACCGAGGTGGTGGCCGCTGATTACGCCCATATGTCTTCCCTTCTGAGCGATACGCTGGAGGGCAGCAGTGAGGAATACCGTTGCAACCGGGAGGCAGCAGATGCGGTATATGAATATCTAACCTCCATAGGACTTGGCGTACAGGGAGTTGTGGTCTGCGGCAAACGCACCTGTCGGATCATCGTCCGGGGTACCCGAATGGAGCGCGCCTCGGCTCACCCCGACGCCATACGGGACAAGCTCGGTGAGATATGCAAAGCCCGGCTGACCATGCCTGCCTTTGAGACCGTGGAAGACTATACCATCATGACTCTTTCCACCATGCCCCGGATCACCCCGGTATATGCTGGCAGCACTGTCCCAGCCGGCACAGCAGCCGGAGAGGCCCTTCCCTCCCCTATGACCGACCAAACACCTCCCGGTGAATACCTACCACCTGCCGTCTGCGGCGACCATATCGCCATTTTCAAAAATCCGCAAGCCTGCTTCTACGCCCTTATCAGCGACGGCATGGGGTCGGGAGAGGAAGCCTCCCTCACCTCAGACATCTGCGCCGTCTTCCTAGAGAAGATGCTGTCGGCAGGCAGTCGGGTGGAGATCTCCCTGCAAATGCTTAACACCTTCATACGTTCTAAAAATACGGGAACCGGCGAAGAATGCTCGGCCACTGTGGATCTGATGGAACTGGACTTGATGGGAGGACAGGCTGTGTTCGCGAAAAGCGGCGCATCGCCTACCTATGTGGTGCGGGGCGGCACGGTATACAAACTCCGTTCCCGAAGCCTGCCACTGGGCATCCTGCGGGAGAGCGACCCGCAACTGTTGCGTTTCCGGATGCATCCCGGTGATGTGGTGGTCATGGTCAGCGATGGAGTCACCATGGGCAACGATGAATGCCCTTGGCTGATAGACCTTCTCTCCGATCCGCTACCGGAGAGCATGGACCGGCTGAGACTGGACATTCTGCGCCGGGCCATCGCATCAGGCAGTCCGGATGACCTGTCCGCCATCGCCATCCGGGTGGAGAATTCCCACTGACAATCCGGCTTTCCCGGTACCACCTCACCTTCTCCTGATTTAACGGGCTGTCTCACGAAAGTGAGACAGCCCGACAAAAATGAAACCCTCCGTTTTTGCAAGCATAATATCTGATTCATTTTGCAAAAACCATCGGATATTGCTCAAAACCAACCTCCGTATTGCGGGAGAAAGGAATGGTCATCATGTTTGAGATACGCGTCATTCCTTGTCAAATTATACAATAAAGTCTGAAAGTCCTTGGCATTGTTGGCACTGGTGTCTATTGCTTAGAAAACCGGAAACAGGTATAATGAAGGACGGTTCTTCTATTACATGAATATGGAGTGGCAACTGACATGACGCAATTCCGTAAGGTATTTAACTTTAAGGATCCCGATGCCAGGGGACGCTGCTGCATCCTCATTTTCAAGGTGG
>CAZQAI010000228.1:0-3010 GCA_964591305.1 uncultured Clostridium sp. | reverse complement strand
CCTGGTGCTGGCTCAGCATATGACCCGCCTGGAGGAGATCTCAGGTTATACCCGTGAACAGGCCAAGGCTGAGCTTGTCTCTAACATGGAGGGCGAGGTCAGACACGAAATGGCGCAGAAGCTGGTGGAGCTGGAAACTCAGTATAAGGAGGAGGCCGACGATAAGGCTCGTCACATCATGGCGCTGGCCATTCAGCGGTGTGCTGGCGACTTTGTGGCTGAATCTACCATATCCTCAGTGGCTCTGCCCAGTGAGGAAATGAAGGGCCGTATCATTGGCCGTGAAGGCCGGAACATCCAGAAGCTGGAGACCCTGACCGGTGTTGAGTTGATCATCGACGACACGCCGGAGGTCATCACCATTTCCGGCTTCGATCCCATCCGTCGTGAGGTGGCCCGCTTAGCCTTGGAGAAGCTGATTGCTGACGGACGCATCCATCCTACCCGCATAGAAGAAATGGTGGAAAAAGCCAAGAAGGATGTGGATGCAGCCATCAAACAGGCTGGTGAGAGAGCGACCTTTGAGGTCAACATCCATGGCATCAATCCCGATCTGGTCCGACTGCTGGGGCGGCTTCGTTACCGTACAAGCTATGGACAGAATGTGCTTCAGCACTCCATCGAGGTGGCGATTCTGGCCGGTATCATGGCCGAGGAGCTGGGTGTCGATCCTGTGTTGGCCCGCCGTGCCGGTCTGCTTCATGACATAGGCAAGGCGTTCCCCTACGATGTGGAGGGTTCCCATGTACAGATCGGCGTCAATGCCGCCAAGAAGTACAAGGAGAGCCGGGATGTCATCCATGCCATTGAAGCGCACCACGGGGACGTGGAGCCCCAGACGGTGGTGGCTGTGTTGGTTCAGGCTGCCGATGCCATATCGGCCGCAAGACCCGGAGCCCGCCGTGAGGACATGGAAAATTACATCAAACGCTTGGAAAAGCTTGAGGAAATCGCCGAGGAATACGAGGGTGTGGAGAAGGCATATGCCATCCAAGCCGGCCGTGAGCTTCGGGTGATGGTCAAGCCGGAGCAGGTCAACGACGAGGATATGGCGCTCATTGCCCGTCAGATGGCCGAAAAGATCCAGGCGGAGGTCAAATACCCAGGACAGATCAAGATCAATATCATCCGGGAGAGCCGTGCGGTCAGCTACGCAAAGTGAGCTCCGCCGTCCCCGAACCCGCTTACCCTGCCCCTTGTGGGACTCTTTATGCAACATAATGGGAGCTGTTACACAGTATACTGTAAACTTGTCCGCCGGACATGCTTGCCAGGCGGTTTGCAATATAAATAACATACAACCCCGATGTTCATAATCGCTGCCCCTCCCGTCACGGTTGAGACGGCGGCTTGGTATAAAGGAGCCTGTTTCCCTCCTGCGCACATACTGCATGGGGAGACAGGCTTATTTTTTTTAGGCACCACCACGCACACCATCCACAATACGCCGCATGTGTGTGGCTTGCTCTCTACCCACCATATCCGGTGATTTTTGCAGAAGCTTCTGTTGACGGTATCCGAGCTCTTTCTTTTATGCATTTTGCTTTTTCCTGTTCATACTTTCCGTCAGCTGCTCATACACTCTACCAGTCCATGACCACACTCACACAGGGGAGGAAAACAGTATGTTTATTTATTCCATGCGAGCCAGTACCATCCGGTTTGTCGGCATCGTATGTGTTGCTCTGGCCGCGCTTGTGACGCTCATTGCCTTTGTGCCTGCTTATGCAGGGGACAATCAGCCCAAGACCAATACCCCGGCAGACGGGCAGGCGACGCCGACTTCAGACAACACCGCCGTGACCTACCGTTACGACAAGGTCAAATCGGCGGACGATGCCGCAGCATTTCTGAGTCAGTTCGGTTATGTGGTGGATGCCGGATCGGCTGAAACCGAAAAAGTCACCATCCCAGCGGAATTTGACAAGGTGTTCGCCGGGTACAATGAGCTGCAAAAGACCCAGGGACTTGATCTGACCAAGTACAAAAAGAAATCCGTCACGCGTTACACCTTTACTGTAACCAACTATGATGGCTGGGATGGCCCGGTGTATGCCAATGTGCTGGTGTACCGCAACCGTGTCATCGGCGGCGATATTTGCTCTGCCGATGTGTCAGGCTTTATCCACGGCTTTGAGCGAACAGAGGAGTAACAGTCCCTCCATCATTACAGTTCAGCCGGCTCTCGGAAACGCTACCCCAATATATACACTTGCCATTCGGTGGGATACATGGGGAGTCATGCTATACTCGGCTGAACTGTAACGATCCATAAGTTGCAGATACAGAATCCAGGGGGAGTCTTTGCTGAGAAAGGCTTCCCCGGCTTCGTTATGATGTTGTGTGGTCAGCTATCCTGCGTATCGGGATTCACTCTGCCGGGCAGATTGACACAGCCATAAAAGGCAGAGCTGGAAAAGTTCACGTCCCGCCCGCCGTTTACCGTTGTCAGAGCGCCACAGCCTGCGAAGGTGCCGCTTGGTAGGTCTGACATGTCGTCCGGCAGGGTTACGGTTCGCAGACTGTCGCAGTCCATAAAAGTCTGAATGCCTAGGGTCAACCCTGTACCGGCTGACAGATCGATCTCTGTCAGCCGGATATCCTGCTTGAAGGCCTCGTCGCCGATGGAGGTCAAGGTTCCGGGCAGAGTTACGGAGGCAAGGTAGGCACAACGGTAAAAAGCCCGGTGCCCGATGGCGGTCACGCCGTCAGGCAGCATGATCTCCCGGATGTAGGTGCATTCAAAGAATGCGTTGGCCGGTACCTCGCAGCAACCGGGCAGCAGGGTTACCCGGATGAGCGTAGCGGGCACATACCCCTCGGTAAAAGTGTGATCGGCTGCTCCGAACAGGTATCCAAGATAGGTATGATCCTGCCGGCTCCCACCCACAAAGGGAAGCGTCAGACTTTCCAAGGAGGTACAGCCCTCCAGGGTGCTGATGCCCACCGACTCACAGGCAGCCGGAACCGAGAGAGTCAGAAGGGAGGCGCAGTTGGCAAAGGCGTATGG
>CAZQAI010000227.1:216-3024 GCA_964591305.1 uncultured Clostridium sp. | reverse complement strand
TAATAAATGTATTGAAAGTTCTTTGGGGGTCTGAGGGCTCCTCCGTTCCCCGGCTAACTGTAACGGGACATGATTTTACCCAGGCATGGGCAACAAAAACGCTTGCATGCACAATCGGAATATGATATAATGTATATCGTCACAGAGGCGTGAGCCATACACGGACATGTCAACGCCCGTAAAAAGAGGAACTGGGAGCATGAAGCAGAAAACGTATATCGCCATTGACCTTAAAAGCTTTTATGCCTCGGTCGAGTGCCGAGAGCGAGGATTGGATCCCCTGACTACCAATCTTGTGGTAGCCGATGCAGGCAGGACCGAGAAAACCATTGTATTGGCTGTTTCCCCTTCTCTGAAATCCTTTGGACTGCCAGGCCGTCCCCGCCTTTTTGAAGTCGTACAAAAAGTGAAAGAGGTGAATGCGGAACGCCGGATGAAAGCTCCCGGGCAAAGGCTGGTTGGCGAATCGTGCCAATTTCATGAACTGCTGGCGGATCCCCGTCTTGCTGTGTCATATATTGTGGCGCCGCCCAGAATGGCTTACTACATGGAATACAGCACCCGTATTTATCAGGTATACCTGAAGTACGTGGCGCCGGAGGATATCATTGTTTATTCTATTGATGAAGTATTCATGGATATTACCGATTACCTGAGCTTATACAAACTGTCTCCCCGCGATCTTGCCATGAAAATCATGCTGGATGTGCTGGGAACGACAGGCATCACGGCGACGGCTGGTATCGGGACAAATTTATACCTTTGCAAAGTGGCCATGGATATCGTGGCCAAACACATTCCGGCAGATAAAAACGGCGTGCACATTGCCGAGTTGGATGAAATGAGCTACCGCCGGACATTGTGGACGCACCGACCTCTCACGGATTTCTGGCGTGTAGGCCCGGGTATTGCAAGTAAGCTCGAAGAAAGAGGCATGTTCACAATGGGAGATGTGGCGAGATGCTCTCACGAGCACGAGGATTTGCTTTACAAGCTCTTCGGCAAAAATGCGGAGCTGCTAATCGATCATGCGTGGGGTTGGGAACCCTGCACCATTGAAGCAATCAAGGCATACCGACCGAGTTCCAACAGCTTGGGATCGGGTCAGGTACTGCACTGTCCCTACCATGCGGATAAGGCAAAACTCGTTCTGCGTGAAATGGCAGATGCCCTCGTCCTGGATTTGGTGGACAAAGGGCTGATGACCGATCAGATCGTAGTCACAGTCGGTTATGATGTGGAAAACCTTACCGATCCTGAGCAAGGCGAAAAGTACCATGGGGCTGTTGTCAGGGATCGCTACGGCAGAATGGTTCCTAAGTACGCTCACGGAACCATAAGCCTCGGCGGTCATACCTCCTCTACAAGAAAAATCATGGAGGCCGCGTCCGAACTGTTTGACCGCATTGTGGATCAAAGCCTCCTCATCCGCAGGCTCAACATCACGGCAAATCATGTCATGGACGAAGCCTCTGCCCTGAAGGCGGACAGCAGGTATGAACAGCTTGACATCTTTACTGACCGTCAGGCTCTGGAAGCCAAGCAGGAACAGGAACGAGTTGAGCTGGAGCATGAGAAGAAAATGCAGAAAGTCATGCTGTCCATCAAGAAAAAGTTTGGAAAAAATGCCATTATAAAAGGCATGAGCCTGGAGAATGGTGCGACAGCAAAGGACCGAAATGATCAGATCGGCGGTCACAAAGCGTAAAACAGGCAAGAGGTACAAGTTGAAAACAGTATACTTGATAGGCGGTACTATGGGTGTTGGGAAAACGACCGTATGTCAGCAGCTTAAAGAAGATTTACCCAACAGTGTGTTTCTCGACGGCGATTGGTGCTGGAATGCAAGTCCGTTTCTGGTAACGCAGGAAACCAAATCAATGGTGATGGATAATATCTGCTATCTTCTCAACAACTTTCTGAAATGCTCTGCGTATGAGAATGTGATTTTCGGATGGGTTATGCACGAGCAATCAATCATTGATTCGATCCTCAGCAGGCTGAATGTCCAAAACTGCACAGTCCACAGCTTGTCTCTTACCGTCAATGAATCGTGTTTGCGGCAAAGACTGTCCGCTGACATAGAAAAAGGGATCCGACATGCCGACATAATCGAAAAAAAAGCATTTTGCGGATCCCGCTGTACCGGCAGCTCAGAACGGTAAAAATCGATACAAGTGACAAGAGCGCGCAGACAATCGTGAACGAGATAAAGGCTATATAAGGGACGATGAGCAAAGAACATGGGTATATCCGGGGAAAGGAGACATGAGAATGTACGAGAATATAATCGATCTGCCACACCATGTGTCAAACAAAAGGCCACAGATGTCCATGTCAGACCGTGCGGCACAGTTCTCGCCCTTTGCGGCTCTCACAGGTTATGATGCGGCCATCAAAGAAACCGGGCGTCTGACAGGTGAGAGGCTTGACCTGGATGAGGACGCAAAGGCGGCTCTCGATATAAAGCAAGCCTTCCTTATAGAAATGATTGAGGAGCAGCCGGAAGTCTCTATCACCTTTTTTCGTCCCGATGTGAGAAAGTCGGGAGGCGAGTATGTGACCGTCGCCGGTAGGCTGAAACAATTCAATGAAAGCGAGCGTATGCTGGTTTTGACAGACGGTACAAAGATACCGCTGGGGGACATTGCCGATATCCAAAGCCATCTTTTTAAAGATATGTGGTAAAGCAGGGCTATGCACACAGTCTATCTTACCCGATGTCTGTTCTTACAGTATGTATTCCAGTTGACAGTCATATGGCTCATGCTCTACATGTTCCGAATCGTATGTCTCGGCCTCCACATT
>CAZQAI010000227.1:0-206 GCA_964591305.1 uncultured Clostridium sp. | reverse complement strand
GATTTTGGTATTCCATCATATCTTACTTTCGAATCGCTCCTTCGGGGTCAGAGAATCTCTGTATGTAGATGGGCTGCCTGATTCTGCTGGTAGTTTTCAAATGTGGTCCATATAATGTCCACGACCTCCTCGGGGGTACGGTAAGACGAATCCACCACCAAGTTATAGTTGTTGAAATCATAGTAGACCACCCCATACAAATGAAT
>CAZQAI010000226.1:0-3025 GCA_964591305.1 uncultured Clostridium sp. | reverse complement strand
AAAGTTCTTGAAGAGTCCAGAGAAACTTCTTTCAAGAAGTTTCTCTGGCGTTCCCCGTTCTCTGACGTTCCTTTTCTGGGGCTCCGCCCCAGGCCCCGCCAGAACCTTTCTTGAAAGAAAGGTTCTGGATTCCAAAGAACTTTAAAACATGACATAATTCAATTCAGGTTTACATTTTGAAAGTTCTTGAAGAGTCCAGAGAAACTTCTTTCAAGAAGTTTCTTTGGCGCTCCTTGGCCTTGCCCCGTTCTCTGGCGTTCCATGGTTCTCCAAGCGTCCTGATGAAAAATATGTTGCAAAAAAGGGTGGAATGTGATATACTGATAAAGATTTCCGGGCGGCGGCAGGAAATTTGTAACCCCTGCCCCGTTTTATGCAAGGAGGCTTCATATGGCCGCATACACCCCGATTCCGTCCCAGGCTGTCGCCCAGCTGCACCAATACCTGCCTACCGTCCCTCCATACCGGGTATGGGCAGAGATCGACACAGGGGCCCTGATACATAACTACACCTTACTGACAACCCGGGTAATGGCTGTCGCCCCCGGAGTACGCCCCATCGCCGTGGTTAAGGCGGACGCGTACGGCCACAGCATGGACTTTTGTGTCAGAGCCCTGATACACGCGGGATGCCGGGCCTTTGCCGTGGCCTGCATAGAGGAAGCCATCGCCCTACGCTCCCTCCTGCTGTCTCCGGACATGGAGCCCACTCCCGACCCCTCCGGCGTGCGTCCCCCGGACAGCCTGATCCTCATTCTGGGCTATACAGCCCCGTCGCTGGCCGACCTGTTGGCCCGCTACCGCTTGGATGCCGCCTTGGTTTCGGTGTCCCACGGAAGAGAGATATCGGAGGCGGCCGCCCGATGCGGGGTCACAGTCCATGTTCATGCCGCCTTGGATACCGGCATGAACCGCATCGGTCTGCCCGCCCATCATGAGCAGGAGATCCGGCAGGCCGTCGCCGACATACAGTCCCTCATGACCCTGCCCGGTCTTTGCGTCTGCGGCATGTTTTCCCACTTTGCGGAGGCTGACGGAGAGGATCCGGCGGAAACGGCGGACCCCAACGGACGCACCGTCGTTCAGTATACCCGGTTCCGGGCGGTGCTGGACGGCCTGACGGCTGCCGGATGCCGCCCGCCTCTGTGTCATATCTGCAACAGCGCTGCCTCGGTGCGTCTGCCCGGACACCTCGATTCCGCCTGTCTGGACGGTGTGCGGCTGGGAATCAACCTATACGGCTACGGCGTGCCCCTGCCCGCCGTCCCCGGTGCACAGGCTCCCACTCTGCGCCCGGTGATGTCCTTGCATACCCGAGTGGCACACGTCCATGATCTGCTCCCCGGCGAGAGGGTGGGGTATGGCGGCACCTATACCTCGGACACTCTACGCCGTCTCGCTACCCTGCCGGTGGGATACGCCGACGGGTTCATCCGGGCCTTTCGGGGAGCGCAGGTGATGGTTCATACAGCGTCAGGATTGCTTCCGGCCACGGTCGTGGGACGTGTCTGCATGGATCAGTGCATGGTGGACATCACCGGCCTGCCGGTGGCCGTGGGGGATGAGGTCACGCTGTTCGGAGACACTCCGCAACAGCTGGCCTCCCTGGCCGACCGGGCGGGCACCATCCCTTATGAGCTTCTTTGCGGTATATCCGCCCGGGTGCCACGGGTATGGGTGAGAGGCACCGGGCTCTCATAACAGAAAACAGAACAGGCGATTGGAAAAATACGACTTTTTCCATCGTTACAAAAAAGGTCGGATCGCGCGCATGATCCGGCCCTTTATTTTTAGCATGCGTCGCTTGTTGTAGTTTCGTCAGGCGGCGCATATATTTCTGTAGTTTCATCAAACGGAGGTGATGGGTATGCGGTGTCCGGCCTACATGGCCCGGGTGATATCGGCCGCCATGCGTCATGTAAAAGCTCTTTGGCAGGCAGTGCGGGTATGGCCGAAGAGCCGGTTGCCCTCCCTCACGAGACGCACTGTCTGCCTGTTGGCTGCCTTCCTACTTGTGTTGCTTGCCGCCGCCCTATCCCTCCCCGGAGACCAACAAAGCCTGCCCCGGGACGCGGTACGGTACGGGGAAATCCATGACTACATCCCTTGAATACTGCAGCGCAGCCGGGGAACAAAAGAAACGAAAGAAACGAAAGAAACGAAAGAAACGAAAGAACGCCAGAGAAACTTCTTGAAAGAAGTTTCTCTGGACTCTTCAAGAACTTTTAAAGCATGGATTCTGATTGTCAGAGCGTGATAAGCGACGGCGGCAAGCGTTTCGGTAGCCCTCCGCCGCCGGGCCTTGCCCGCCCTCCCTCCTTTACCGACAGTCACGTCAATCGCGATTTCCGGCCTTTTTGGACAAGCAGATACCCAGAGCGGACAGAGCCACAAGGCCCACTGGCATTACGGCAGACTGACAACCGGTATCGGAGGGCTTTGCGGTGTCGGTGGCTGGCACCTCAGTGACAGGAGGCTCGCTGACATCAGGCTCCGTGGGCGCTTCCGTATCGGTAGGCGTCTCCGTGTCAGGCTCAGTAGGCATCTCGGTCTCGGGATCCGTCGCAGGCTCGGTGGGCGCCTCTGTCTCCGGCTCGGTCCCCACCGGCTTGAGAGATTCCTTGTAGGCCAGGAAATCGGAGACAGATCCCTCAGGGATCCACCCGTTCTCCACCTCACGCGCATTCTCCAGCGAGTCACAAAGCACAATAGCTCCAATGTACATGGTGGTGTCGGCGTCGGTCGTAATGGAATCGAAAATATCCAGGCGGATGTTGTGAAGAGCGCCGCTCCATTTGGCCGCCTTGGTCATGTCCACCACAATGTACTGCCACTCATCCCCCGTGGCAACCTGAAAGACACGGGTACATGTCTCGGTGGCCCCGGTGACAGTGCCGGCTGCATAGTACAGCTTGAAGTTGGTTTTGTTCTTGTGGTTGGTCTTGACCTTGAAGACAAGGTAGGGGAAGGCTTCGGCGTCCGCAGGCGCCAGCGCCTCAAAGCTCAGGGTGGCATACGGATCGCC
>CAZQAI010000225.1:0-3036 GCA_964591305.1 uncultured Clostridium sp. | reverse complement strand
CTCCCTTTTCCACTGTAGAGTGGGGCGAGGGGCCCCGCGACTGCGTTTAGGTTATGTTGGGTGTTATGAACGCCGGTTTTCCGGAAAAGTCATCACGATAAATTCAATACATAGTAAATGTATTGAAAGTTCTTTGGGGGTCTGTGCGTTCCCCCGTTCCCCCGCTGAACTGTAACCTTTTGAACACGGCAGACAAAACTTTTTAAAAAAACTATTGCATTTTGAGCGGGTTTGTGATATAATACAGACTGTTTCTTTGTGATTGCAGGCGTGTCATGACCTGACAGGCCCGAAATTTGAGTAAGGAGGTGTCAAGTATGGCAAAATGCAGTGTCTGCGGAAAGGGTGTTGTGTACGGCCAGAATGTGTCCCACTCTAACCGGAAGACCAACCGCACCTGGAAGCCCAACATCCGTAAGGTGAAGGCTATCGTGAACGGGACGCCCAAGACAGTGGCAGTCTGTGCCCGTTGCCTGCGTTCGGGAAAGGTTACCCGTGCCTGATGTGCACCGGAGTACAAACCCATAACGTGCGTGTTGCATATCAAAATCGGCTGTTGTCCGGGTCTTGTCCGGCAGCAGTCGATACCTTTTTAAGGCAATTGTGCGGTGGCGTCTTAAGTTCATGGGCCGGGGTGAGGGCTATCAACCAACATACGAACGGCTTGCAATGTTTTTCTGAAAAAGTCAATGCTTTTGCCTGTAAAATGACGCCAACCCCTTGACCCGGGGGGATTTTTTTGATATACTATAATCAGGAATCTGCCGGATTCCGACACATAGGAAGGACAAAATAAGATGGAGCGAACAGAACTATTTGAAAAAATTTATGCCTGCTGGCTGGGCAAGAACATCGGAGGCACGCTGGGTACTCCCGTGGAGGGACGCAAGGAGGTTATGAATCTGACTTGGTATCCCCGCTTGGATCCCCAGGGTGCTTTACCAAATGATGACCTTGACCTCCAACTGGTCAATCTCCATGCGATGGAGCAGTATGGCGTGCATGTAGGAGCTGCCGGCCTCGCCGCCGAGTGGCTGGAACACGTTTACTTCCCTTGGGATGAGTATGGATACAGCGGCACTGCCATGCGTCTGGGCTTTAAGCCGCCCTTCTCCGGCACCTTCGACAATTCCTTTACCGACTGCATGGGGTCTCCCATCCGATCGGAAATATGGGCTGCCATATGCGCCGGGAAACCCCGCCTGGCCGCTTACTTTGCCTGGCAGGATGCTGTAGTGGATCACGCTGGCGGCGAAGGCGTCTTCGGAGAAATTTTCAATGCTGCGTTGGAGGCCGGTGCTTACCTGTCTGACGATGTACCCTCCCTGATTCGGGAGGCCTTGTCGTATATACCCGAAACATCCCGGGTCAGCTTGGCTGTACGCCATATCCTGTCGCTTTTTGAGGCTGATGTTGACCTGCCGGAGGCCAGGGAGATCATTCTCCAAGAGCACGGACGGTACAATTTCACCGATGCACCCCAGAATATTGCGTTTGAACTGGCAGGCCTTTTGTGGGGAGAGGATTTTGAGGATGCTATCCTCAAGGTAGTCAACCTGGGGTATGACACCGACTGCACGGTGGCTACCTGCGGAGCCATCCTGGGTATTTTGCACGGCAGGGCCGGGATTCCTGCCAAGTGGTCAGCACCCATCGGCAACACCATTCAGGTATCTGCTGCCATTCGGGGCTTTTCGGCTCCCCATAATCTGGAAGAGATGACAAACCGTTGCCTGGCTCTGTATGACAAGCTGTCCTTGGAAGATCCCGAGGACTACATCATCACAGCGGAGGATCAATCCGACTTCGAGGTACAGCATTTTGTACTACCGCAGAACAGCCGCCCGGAGGAGGGTGTGACCTTTGATTTGCGGTACACGGACGGTCCCCTGGTCGCTCCCGAACAACCGGCCCGTGTGCGTTTGCATGTGTCCAATCACACTGCATGGCCTTGGCACATGGCGCTATCCTTCCGCCTGCCTGATGGGCTGGTCTCCGGAGAGGAAGAGGACCGTTTCGACTTGGCTCCCGGGGAGAGCGTGGACCGGGTGATGACTGTCATGGCTCAGGCGGGGCATGCCATTCCGGATAACCGCATGTATCCCGTCGGGCTGACAGTCCGCCGCTTTAATGACAACAGCCTCTGGACTGAGTACCGTCTGCCCTTTACCCTGTTGGCCCCTAACCGATGGACGCTCAACGGAATACCTGCTCTGGTGGCTGGCAGCACCGTCAGGTTTGTCGAGCCCTCGCCGGACGGGCGGTACGTAGCGGAGGCCACGCTGACCACACCGACGGGCCGTATGACCCGCCTGTTCTGCAACACCGAGCACCCTGTGACCGTCACAGTGGATGGGGAAACGCTGATCCACTGCGACACCGCCCAGCCTTTCCTTCCCGCATACCATCGGGTGCCCAGTGCCCAGAGGTGGGATGGCATGCTGGACGCCGGACGCCATTCCATCAGGGTGGAGGTGCAGACGGACACCCAGGATGCGCCGCCCCGTTTTGTCATCGGACTGAATGCGCCCGCAACAGTCAGCGAGCCGGGAAATTTTTACGCATATATAGACGACCATTTTGCCTGATACAGATTCTATACGGAGGTGAGCCATGGATACACTGCGCGGGGAGACTACACAGAGTGGGAAGACCGCAGAGAGCCGTGACGGCTTTCTCAGCCGGAGTCAACTCCGGGATTATGTGCGGGCCCGCAAGGGACTGGTCGGCTGCGGTATCGATTATACTGCGGCCCTGTGCAGCATGGCTTGCTGTAATGCTATGCTGCCTCAAGATTCCGCTCCGGGCGGGGCAGGCGGCAGAGTCCTTTTTGCCGGCGGAAGCCGCTGGGGGGAGGCGGACGCTGCCGGATGGCGTGGCTTGATTGCCATCGCCTGCGGCCCTACCTATCTTCTGGGTCTGCTTAGGGATGGATCTGTGCTCTTTGCCGGGCAGGATATGGATGATGGTACGAATCGTACCTCCATTCGCCTGTCAAGCGAGCAGTGGTTCGGTGTCAAAGCACTGGCCTGCGGT
>CAZQAI010000224.1:0-3041 GCA_964591305.1 uncultured Clostridium sp. | reverse complement strand
CCAAGTCTGTAGCGGACTTTCACCGCCAAGTTATCACTCATGCCGAGCACACTACAAACAAAAATCCGCATTCTTGCGAACGCGGATTTTTGTTTGGCTGGGGTGGCCGGATTCGGACCGACGAATGCAGGAGTCAAAGTCCTGTGCCTTACCGCTTGGCGACACCCCAAAATACAGCTATATTGTAGCACAGAATGTCATCTTTGTCAAGGGGAATAAACGATTCACGCATGAAAATTGGAGGCAAAAAGAAGGACCTGCTTCAAGAAATCGAAATCATATTCGTATTTTTGGCGTTTTCTGGAAAGGGACATTTTCTTAGGTGTGGGGAAGCTTTTGAGGATATTGAGAACAATATGGCGGACAACGGCCATATTCTCTGCAGAGTGATCCTTCCGCATACGAACATGATCTTCATCAAAAACTACATCCAAGCACCAATGCAGGCTGTTTTCAATACCCCAATGGGCGCGAACTGCCTTTGAAAATGCCGAAACATCGGTAAGGGATGAAATATAATAGCGAGTATCCTCGGAAACCAGCCCATTTTGCTCGGTTCTGCTTCTTACCATGCCGATAGCTCTTAGATTTTTCCATTCAGAGCGCTGCGGCAGCCACGCAATGTCAGTGGAAAGATAATATTTTCTTACCTCATATCTTCCGTGTCCTTTTTCCGCCGTTCGAATCTCCTGTGGCTTTTCAAAAAGTAGCGGTTCACGCAGCGCCGACTGAAAATACTCTTCCACGTCTCTTTTCAGGTTCGGCTGATTGTCTTTGAGCCCGATTGCATAATCGGCGCCTTTGTCTGTGATTTTAGAGATGATTTCTTTTTGACAGCTCATGGCGTCGGCTGTGACTGTACAGCCTTCGATATCCAGCAGCTCCAGCAAGGCCGGTACCGCCGTGATCTCATTGGATTTCTCTTCGGTTGCAAGCTGTCCCAAAACCAGTTGGCTGCTGTTTGCCCATGCGCTTACCATATGGATTGCCGATTTCTTGCGATCTTTGCTTCCACACAGTGTTTTTCCGTCTCTCGCATGATTTGTCTGCAAGCAACCGCATCCTCCCATGTATCTCACCGAATAGAGTTGTATATTGGGGGTAGCTTTTCCGAGAAGCAACTCTTTTTAAAAACTTTTGAAGACAGGAGGGAGTCCGAAAGAGGGTTCCCTCCCCCCGGCTGAATTGTCACGCGTTCGGCTCCTTGGACTACCACGTTCATAGGAAATTCCTTTCTGATATGGGTTTGGGTTTTACGATGATATTAGAATACCATATTTTGAGGAATTTCCTATGCTTTTTGTTTACATATTTTGCGGTATTGCCTTAATCATTCACTGTGCGGCGATCTCACAGACACCCCGACCCGCCGTGATATGGCTCTGAGGTCATATCAGCCCATCATTCAGATTGTACGGCGTTGTCTGGTAGACATAATAATTCAGCCAATTGGAATACAGAAGGCTGCCATGGGCTTTCCAGGTGACAAGGGGCGGTTTTGTCTCGTCGTTGTTCGGATAGTAATTCTCCGGCACAGATATGGGTAAACCCTGCCCCTTATCCCGCAAGTACTCCCCTTCCAATGTACGGGCATCGTACTCAGGGTGTCCGGTGATAAATATCCGATGTGCCTTGGTATCCTCAATGGCGAAGACGCCGGCCTTCTCGGAGGATGCCAGCACCGTAAGAGCGGGGTGGACCTCCACATCCTCCCGCCGTATACCGGTATGTCGAGAGTGGGGGGCCATGAATACATCGTCAAAGCCACGGAAAAGCGGACAGTCCTGCTTCTCCACCCGATGAGGGAAAACGCCGAACAACTTTTTTTCAAGCGGCACCTTCTCGATTCCGTAAAAATGGTACAGCCCCGCCTGCGCCCCCCAGCAGACAAACAGAGTGCTGAACACATGGGTGCGGCTCCACTCCATGATACGGCACAGCTCCTCCCAATATTCTACCTCTTCATATGCAAGCTTTTCTACCGGTGCCCCGGTGATAACGAGCCCGTCATAATGCTCATTCTCCACATCCTCTATACAGCGGTAGAAGGTAAGCAGGTGCTCCCTTGAGGTATTCTTTGATTCATGAGTCTTGGTGTGGAGTAGAGTTAACTCAATCTGCAACGGTGTATTACCCAGCAAGCGGCAAAACTGCGTCTCGGTATTGATTTTGGTAGGCATCAGATTGAGAAGCAGAATCCTCAGAGGCCGGATATCCTGCGTAATAGCGCGTTTTTCTGTCATGACAAAGATATTTTCGGACTCCAGCACACGGACAGCCGGCAGATCATTCGGGATTTTGATAGGCATCAGCACTCTCTCCCCTCATGCCTGGATACTGTCAAGAGCCGTATCCAAGTCAGCGATCAGATCCTCCGCTGCCTCGAGGCCGCAGGAGTATCGGATCAGATCGGGGGTTATGCCGGCGGCCTCCAGTTCTGCGTCGTTCATCTGACGATGGGTAGCGTTAGCCGGATGCAAGCAACAGCTGCGGGCATCCGCCACATGCGTCTCAATGGCCGCCACCTTCAGGTGCTTCACGACATGCTCTGCTGCTGCTCTGCCTCCCTTGACGGCAAAGCTGATTACGCCGCAACTGCCTTCCGGCAGATATTTCTGCGCCAGTGCATAACACTTATCCCCGGGCAGAGAGGGGAATCTGACCCACTTGACAGACGGATGCCCGGCCAGGTGGGAAGCCACTGCCATCCCATTATCCGCATGGCGTCTCATACGGACATGCAGACTTTCAAGACCCAGCCCCAGAATGTAAGCACTCATAGGCGAGGGGGTGGAACCAAAGTCCCGCATGAGCTGGGCGGTGGCCTTGGTGATAAAAGCCCCTTCCTGTCCGAACTTTTCGGCATACACGATACCGTGGTAGCTGTTATCAGGCGTGGTCAGACCGGGGAAGCGGTCTGCGTGGGCCATCCAGTCAAATCGGCCGGAATCCACAATACAACCGCCCACACAAGAGCCATGTCCATCCATGTACTTGGTGGTGGAATGAGTCACAATATCCGCACCGAATTCAAAGGGGCG
>CAZQAI010000223.1:0-3043 GCA_964591305.1 uncultured Clostridium sp. | reverse complement strand
TTTGTTTATTTATTTCTGCTTGCTTTTCGAAGCCTTTTTGTGCTTGCATGGCTCGGTGAAAAAATCCGTCAGATCCATGAACCAGCGTCCGTCTGGCTGCTTTTCAAAGCCGATAGAGCAAACCAGGCCTTCATTGTCTGCTGTGAATGTCTCATCTTCAAAGTAAGCTTTATGAACACCGCACAGGTCAATAAAATTCAAGGTACCCCGACCCATGACAAAAAGTGATTCCACCCTGTCCCGTTCGGAAAGCTGTGCATCCTTAACCAGGGCCAAGTTGCGGATATACCCACCGGTGTCATTCATGGTGAACTGACATATACCGGTGAGCGCACCGTCAATTATAGCCTGATAAGCCATGCAGTCGGCGTCATATTCCACCCCGCATCGGGCACAGATGGCCTCCTGCTCAATTTTGGTCTGTATCGGAAGAACTTCCAGCATAATTCTGACCATTCCTTTCTGTTTGGAGCTGATTAACCTGCCTGTCAGCTTATCAGCATGCGGATTTCCTTTTCACTGAGCCGTCTCCATCTACCCTCGGGCAGATGGCCCAGTGTCAGACTGCCCTCGGATACGCGGGTCAACCGGCGTACCGTCAGTCCCTCCCGCTCGCATAAGCGACGTACCTGCCGGTTCCGACCTTCATGGATGGTCACCTCCAAGAGGGTCGCGCGGGCATCACAGTCCAGCTTACGCACAGCGGCGGGGGAAGTGGTGCGTCCGTCAATGACGATGGGGAGACACAGTCCTGACATCTGCTCGGTACTGACCTGACCGTCTACCAGGACGCAGTATACTTTTGGCACCTCATGGCTGGGGTGGGCCAGTCTGTTGGCTAGCTCTCCGTCGTTGGTCATGATCAGCAAACCGTCGGAATCCATATCCAGCCGACCGACCGGGTAGAGACGCACACCGGCATCTGCAACTAACTCAGCTACGGTGTGCCGTCCTCTGTCATCGGACAGAGTGGTCACATAGCCCCGAGGCTTGTTGAGCATGATACACATTTTCCACTGTTGTATCGGCATGATGACCGGCTTTCCCTTCCAGGTCACATCATCCTGACCGGGTACCACCTTCTGTCCCAGCCTGGCCATTATGCCGTTGACTTTGACCTCTCCGGCCGCTACGGCCGCATCAGCTGCCCGTCTTGACATGAGGCCGCAGTCTGTAAAGTATTTTGAGATTCTGACAGGTTCCATATATCGTTTCCTTTATTGAACAAGGACTCATCAGTCAAACAAGCCCTTGATTTTTTTCCAAATTGATTCTTTATAGGTGACTTCGCTCACCGTGTAGGTAGCGACCAGTGGCACTGCGGCCAGTTCGATTAGACCGCCATCTCCTTCCATGACCCATACCAGCCGTCCGATCTCTTCCCCGTCCAGAATAGGCGCAAAGTCAAAACGAGGCAGTTCCACCACGCAGTGTATTTCCCCTCTTGCACGTGGAAGCACCAGGGACAGTGCCTCCTGATTCCTGACCATGACATATTCGCGATTGCCGGAGACAGTCCAGACAGGTGCCTGGAATTCGCCTTCACCCACCAGTCTGACCGATTCACACATCGAAAAGCCATAATCGAGCAGCGCGGTGTGGTCATTCCAGTCATCAGGCGCACCCAGAGTCACGGCAATCAGGGTGATACCGTCCCGTTCTGCAGCACTGACCAGACAACGGCCTGTCTTCTTGGTGAAGCCTGTTTTGACGCCAATACAGCCATCATACATTTTCAGCATTTTGTTGTGATTGAGCAGCAGTCGGACACCCTCTGTTCCGTGTAGGGGAATGGTCTTTTTCTGCGTGGACACCATGGTTCGGAAGATGTTGTTTTCCAGTGCAGCCTTGGCGATCACGGCCAGATCATAGGCGGTGGTGTAATGTTCGTCATCGTCCAGTCCGTGCGGATTGACAAAATGCGTATCTTTCAACCCTAAGGAGGCGGCCTTTTGATTCATCATGTCGGCAAAGGAGGCCACATCGCCGCCCACTGTGATGGCAATGGCCACAGCGGCGTCATTCGCGGACTCCAGAAGCAGAGCGTAGAGCAAGTCCGACAGGGTGAGCCTCTCTCCCTCTGCAAGGTACACAGACGAGCCTTCCACTCCCGCAGCTGCGGCGGGGATTGTGACAGACGTGTCCAGGGGGAGAGCCTCAATGGCCACCAAGGCAGTCATGATCTTGGTGGTGGAAGCCATAGGCAGACGCATGTCCTGGTTCTTTTGAGCCAATACCGCGCCGGAGGATGCCTCCATTAAAAGGTGTGCATGGGCAGAGGTGGATACACCTACATCGGCTTGGGGGTATAGTCCGGATAACAGGGATAGCCCGGTGGCAGCGGTAGTACGCAGCGCAGCAGATACCGGACCGGCTGACGTGTAAGCGTTTGACAGAACGCAGTCTGCGGCTTCTGCTGTGACGGACAGACAAAACTGACAAGCCAAAAGTACGCTGATACACAGGCAAAGCCAGGTATGAAGCCCCCTGCGTCCTTCTGAATCCGACTTTTTTTCGGCTTTTTCTTTTGGATACATGAACATTCCCGTCCCTCCACATTGTGATTTCATCACATCATACGGGGAGACGGGAAAAAATATACCGACAAATTATTCTGCCTTGGACTTATCCTTGCCGTCCTTGCCAATCAGAGACTTGATCTTGGCGATGATCTCGGGTGATCTGTCAAGAAGATCGGCAATCTGCTCAATGGGATCAGAAGGATTCTTGACGCCCACATTGATCATATCCACGTTTCCTTCTGCGTCCACAATGAGAAAGCCAAGAGGCTGCATAGTCAGTCCGGTTCCGCCGCCGGCACCAAAGTTTTTGGGATCCTTGTTGGGATCCGATTTACCGGCATAATCCAGTCCGCCGGTGGCGTAGGCCATAGAGACCTTGGAAATGGGGATGATGGTGGTGCCGGAAGCCACGATAGGAGTGCCGATGACGGTGTTGGTGTCGATCAGATTCTTGATGTTCTGAAGGGAGGAGGCGATGACATCCTGCAGTTTGTTTTCGTTTGCCATGAGAGTGTTTCCTT
>CAZQAI010000222.1:0-3048 GCA_964591305.1 uncultured Clostridium sp. | reverse complement strand
GTTCAGCAAACCAATGCATGACACCTTGAGCACCATATAAACCGGAGGAAACCTTACCGGCCGCTTCCAGACCGTTTTCGTCAATGATCTGTTGTAGATTATAAATTCCGCTGTCCCCATGCTCCCCATGCCAGAGGAAGTAGAACAGACCGACATATCGTTCCCCGGTGGTTCCGTAGGAACCCACTTCTTCAGAGGTGTACAGAGAACGGTTCAGGTCATCGGTAGCGCCATAGCCACCGAAAAGATAGTTCTGTCTGTTAGGCACAGTGAAGCTGCGGGTCTCACCATTGACCTGATAGGAAATGGTCACACTCTGGCCATCCTCGGATGGCGTATACGTGAGTGTCCCGGCCGCATTATCATAGGATTGGGTCTCCATCTCCTGATATGTGGGATCCGGCCATTCCTTGGCTTTTGCTTCCTCCTCGGCCTGGCGGCGGCTTTCTTCCTCCGCTTTGGCAACCTCCTCATCATGGGCTACCTTGGCTATATACAGATCGTAATCAAAGGCCTCTGCTTCCTCTTTGGTCGCGAAAAAGGCGATATACTTGATATCAATCGTATGCCCTTTCACATCGCTTCCCTGCAAAGGATCAATGCGGAAAATCTCAAAGGAGATGTTTTCGTCGCAATTCAGCCAAGCATAGCATTCCACCACCTGAGTCTCCCAATTTCCGGTGGCGTTCCACTTCCACTGTACATTGGTTCCGGGTGTGCCCATAATCCCGTTGTCTGTGCGGGTACAGAAAAATTCTCCGGATTGAGCACAGTCTGTACGGGCATAAATAACAGCATACTGAGCTTCTATGGGCTTGACACCGGGTTTCTCAAGCCAGGTGTAAGGATCTCCGTCCGTGGCGGTGAAGGTGGTATACTCCCCCTCCACACAGGAAGCAGTCATGCCATTGGTGTTGGCAAAGGTACTTTGCAGTTTATCATTGGTGAAATCATAAAGCCAGGAAGGCATGACAGCATTTGCAAGGCCAACAGCCTTCTTTTCCAACGTGAAGCAAAAATCGGAGAGAATGTACTCACCGACCGATACCTTACAGAGAAACTTGATATCATACGTACCGACTCCAAAGGTCCCTACATTCAATGTAAAATCAAACCGCTTGGCATTGGGAAAAGAAGAAGACAATCCCTCATCGGGAGCAATGTAATCTGCACTCCAGACCGGTTCGCTATCATTGATCTGATATCCGTAGGCCTCCACTTCTCCGCCCTCCAGCGGATTGGCCCATCCGCGGATACGGACTTTGGATAGGGAGCCGTCCTCATCAACGACGGTGCCGTTGTAGGTTTCTTTGAACCAGCCGTTGGCCGTTTTTTCCGAAGTGGACACATGTCCCGTCTCATCCAGCCATATCTCATCGTAGCAGGTCTGAATGTTTGTCTTATATTCGGCTGATGCGCCGAACCAGGTAAGACAGGCCAGACAGGAAAGCATCATCACAGCGGTCAGGATCAATGTAACTGTTTTTTTCATGCTGTTTCTCCTTAATCGAATGGAATATACAAAGGTTCGTGCTCCCGTAAAACAGAGATAACAAAGGAACCTGTATGTATATATTCTACAATGTTTCGCTCACTTTGTCAAGAGTTTTTCTCAATGTTTCACTCACTTTGTCAAGAGTTTTTCTCAATGTTGTTCGTTTTTTCACACCATGGTTGCAAAAGCATATTATTTATGTTATAATATATGCAGACCCCGTTATGGAGGGTATGAACTCCGCCATCATGCCTGTTCATATAACGGGCATTAGCATCCAGGCAAGGAAAGGAATGGACACAAAATATATGAACCAGGATATGAAAGACATCATACAAGCGCATTACGCCGGGGAAAGACCCTTGTTCCACGAACAGAATCTGCGTCTGCGAAATACCGTTTTTGATGTAGGGGAATCTCCCCTCAAGGAGAGCTCGCACATCGAACTGTTCGGTTGCATGTTCAAATGGAAATACCCCCTCTGGTACAGCCATGATATATACGCCCAAAATTGCGTATGGTTCGAAATGGCCCGGGCAGGTGTATGGTACACCGACCGGATTTTATTGGAAGACTGTCAGATCGAGGCACCTAAAAACTTTCGCCGGTGTGACGGTGTGACACTGCATAACGTGTCTATGACTCAAGCCGAAGAGACACTGTGGCAATGCAGCCATGTATCGCTGGAAAAGGTAGTGGCCACCGGCGACTACTTTGCCATGAACTGCCGGGATATGACGGTCAGAGACTTCACTCTGTACGGCAATTACTCCTTTGACGGAGTCCAGAATGCAGACATACGCCATGCCCGTCTGCTTTCCAAGGACGCTTTCTGGAACAGCCAGAATGTGACCGTATATGACTCGTTTATCTCCGGTGAATATCTGGGCTGGAACGCCCGGAATCTGACGTTGATCAACTGCACCGTGGAAAGTCTTCAGGGCCTCTGTTATGTAGATCACCTTGTGATGAAGAACTGCCGCATGATCAATACCACGCTGGCCTTTGAATATACCTCAGTGGAGGCCGACATCAGCGGGCACATTGACAGCGTATTCAACCCCACAGAGGGACGGATCATAGCCGACAGTATCGGTGAACTGATTGTACAGCCTGACCGTGTAGATCCGGCCAAAACGGTCATTATATGTCGGGAAACCGACAGCAAGGAGGCAACGGTGTGACATATCAACCCGACTTTTTCGACTGTGTGGTGGACAGACGGCACAGCGACTCCCTGAAGTGGGAAGTAGCGGATGGGGAACTGCCCATGTGGGTGGCTGATATGGATTTCCGCACAGCGCCGGAGATTCTTGACGCTCTCGGTCAACGCCTGTCTCACGGTGTGTTTGGTTATTCTGTTGTGCCGGAAGAATGGCAGGATGCCATCATATTCTGGTGGAAAAGCCGACACGGCTTCCGTATGGAGCGGGATTGGTTGATTTTCTGTACCGGCGTGGTACCTGCCATTTCCTCCCTGGTGCGTAAGCTGACCACTCCGGCTGAGAAGGTACTGATCCAGACACCGGCGTACAATATATTTTTCAATTCTA
>CAZQAI010000221.1:0-3068 GCA_964591305.1 uncultured Clostridium sp. | reverse complement strand
ACAGTTTGCAATTTTTGTATAGAGGTTTTGGGTAAATTGAAAATTGATTTCCGTGGTGCAAATGGCCATCCCCTTGACAGATCCGGAGGAAAGGGGTATAATGAACACAACGCCGCACCGTGTATGGCTGACGCTTTGCTCCCCTCCGGGCGGCATCCATTCCGTCATATTGTCCATCAGATAATGCAAATTGCGGTATGGCTGACAGAGAGGAGGCATGTGCATGAGCTTGACAGACATTCCGTTTGGCGGCCTGATAGGGGATGGACTCCCTGCCGGGGTGGACGCTGTGTATACCGATCCCGCCCGTCTGTTTCTGGGAGCGGACAGTGCCCGATCCGGACAAACGCCCACGCTGATCAGGCTTCTTGAGGCGGCCGGAATGGATCGGGGCGGTATGCTGCTCTCCGGCAAAGCGTCGGATTACGATATATGGGACGCCATATGCGGAGCGATGCCCACCCTGGCCGGACATCCGCTGTATGCGTCCGCTCATGCCTTTCTGCGGTCGGCATTCGGCTGGGAGGCTCCGCTGAACCGCAAGACAGCTGCCTCCGCCTGGCAGCATGTATCCTGGGTGCTGAGCAGCGGGAGCATGACCATAACGGATCTGGCCGCTCGGTGCGGAGCCGCGTTTCTGCCTGCCTGCCGTCCTCAGAACGTGCTGACAGAGGGTATGTCGGCAAATGGAAGGATATCTGATCTGTCGTGCCTTGAACGAGCCCTTGACAGGGCTGTGTGTACGGCCGGGACAGTGCATGTACTGTGGATTATGCCGGATGGGTACACCTTCGTCCGGCCTCATCCCTATCAGGCCGACCTGCTGTTGAAGAAGGCGCAGAGAGCCGCCGAAGGCCCGGGCCGGCCTGCCCTGGATACGCAAGAGCGCAGCCATCTGACCGGCCAACTTGTGCGGACACTGGGAAGGGTATGCCGTGAACGTCGCATGACACTGGAATTGTATGGGCAGACGGATGGCCTGTGTCCCCTGTTGGATTACCTGGACAGCGCCGGGTGTCTGCCCCGGACGGTGTGCGTTTTGCGGGGAGATCAGGCCGGAGCGACTGCCAAAGAGAGCTTCATGGCGTGGAAAAGACTGCTTCTACCCGAGCGGGATGTATCGGTCAGTCTGCTGATCCGTCCGGAGGACACCCCGGCGGCTATGTCACAGGCTCTCCAGGAATATGCCGCCATCCTGCCGCTTGGGTGCATGCCCGGTCTCCGCATGCAAGTGCACACCCCTGCCGACCTGGGGCAGGTGCCTGTCCTGCGTCGGGTATTGGATGGCCTTTTACGCCGCTGGGAGACGGAGGGCGCGGGTCCCGTCGATCCCGACGCCCAAGCCGCCCTGACAGCCCGCGTTTTGGGCGTCTCCCTGCCCGGCGGTAGCGGCTGATACCGCCACATATCCCTTGCATATGTCAAATGTACCCGGGAAGGATCGTATGGCAAAGAGAACGTCCCCCGGAATAAAAAGGAGTACAGTATGCCTGTCACACGAAAGGCTTATGCCAAGATCAATTTGTTTCTGGACATCACAGGACGGCGCCCGGATGGATACCATACCATCACCGGCGTTATGCAGTCGGTCAGTCTGTACGATACCGTCACGGTAGATGCCGGGTCTTGTTCGCCCGGTGAGGGAGGGATTTTTCTGACCTGCACCCACCCTGACCTGCCGTGTGACAGGGGCAATCTGGGTTGGCGGGCCGCTGAGGCCTACCTGACCGCCATGAGTTCCTCCTTGGGACTGGAGCCGGCACGGGTGCGGGTCACGGTGCATATCGACAAGCATATCCCCTTTGCGGCAGGCCTGGCCGGGGGAAGCACCGATGCCGCCGCTGTACTCCGGGGAATGAATGAGCTGTACGGGTTTCCGCTGTCACCGGCGGAGCTGGCCCGGCTGGGGCTGTCGCTGGGAGCGGATGTTCCTTTTTGCCTGACTGGTGGAACCGCGAGAACCGAGGGGGTGGGGGAGTGTCTGACCCCGCTGCCTGCCCTGCCGGACTGCTCGATCCTCATTGCATGTGCCGGAGAAGGTGTGTCTACACCGGCTGCTTACCGTGCACTGGATGAGATGTATGGGCGCTTTGTCCCGGGCGTATACGCGCCTCATACCGACGCATTGGACAGCATGCTACATGCCCTGGCCTGTGGGAATCTGCGCGGGGTGGGAGACACAGCCTTCAATCTGTTTGAGTCGGCTGTCCTGCCACGGCATGAGGCAGCCCGCACCCTGCGGGAGACCATGACGCAGGCCGGAGCGGTCTGTGCCCGGATGAGCGGAAGCGGTCCCAGCGTGTACGGGCTGTTTGACGGGGAGGCGCCTTGTATAGAAACAGGGGGAGGTTCTGTGTTCCGATGCCACCCGGTACAAGCCTACTGATGCCACCCGGCAGGGGGATTGAAAAAAGAAGCATCCGATGGCGGCTATATGGCGCGAATGGGGGATTCGCTTTTCATTCAGCTGTCAACGCATCCTCGAATGCGTTACGGGCGGCCGTGGCGTCGAGGTCCGACAGGATAAAGTAGAGAACGTAGTGCCCGCAGACGGTTACCCCGGCATTGTCCAGCTTGGGGAGCTCGCCGGGATTGTAGCTTTCCAACAAGCCGGAGAGACGCAGCTTCTGAGCCTTGACATACTCATCCAGGATCTGCTTTACCTGCTTTATATCTCCGGATTGTGTCACATGGAACACACCGAACTCGTCAATGTTGGTGTCGGACGCATCGGCTATATAAATTATGTGGGAGTCGGTCTGATTCAACAGAGCGGTGTACTCCTCTCCAAAGGCCGAGGCGGATATGAAGTCCTCTCCCACGGCATGGCGTCCTGCGGCGGACACGGCGGACAGTATGGCGGAAGCGACCTGGTCGGCGTCTCTGTCGTCCCGATACTGCTTCCCGCAGGAGGTGAAGGAGCACAGCAGCGTACAGACAAGCATAAGACAAAACGCGGCCTTTGCGTATGATGACTTGCTTTTTGTCGACATAAAAATCTTCCTTTTTAATATAGCGGTATACGGTCCGTACTCTCCGGGCCTTACACAACAGCGTGTGTGCGGATA
>CAZQAI010000220.1:0-3074 GCA_964591305.1 uncultured Clostridium sp. | reverse complement strand
CGTAAGGAAATGGAATATTCCTATAACGACGGGGACCTCTATTATTTTATGGATCAGGAAAGCTACGAGCTGGTGCCTATCAATAAGGCTGAGGTGGGTGACAACTTCCAGTTCGTCAAGGAAGAGATGATGTGCAAGATCAGCTCCTATAAGGGCCGCATCCTGGGTGTGGAACCCCCCACATTTGTGGAGCTGGAGATCACCTCCACTGAACCCGGTTTTGCCGGCAATACCGCCACCAACACCCTCAAGCCCGCTACGCTGGAGACCGGCGCTGTCATCAAGGTGCCGCTGTTCATCAACGAGGGAGAGAGGGTCAAGATCGACACCCGCACCGGCGAGTACCTGTCCCGCGCCAACTGAGTCCGCCGGACAGCTGTCACCCGCAGACCGGTCGGGCGCAGCCGGATGCCGTCCGGCGGCCGGGCGAACGGTCTCCCCACTCATAGTACCCTGCAAAAGCAGGGACGGAAAGGAAAAGGGAAAACTATATGGCAATGATTGAAAAAGCAATGTATATCAAGGGCCTTTGCGACGGGATGGAGCTGGATCAGGCATCCAAGGAGGGCAAGGTCATCACCGCTCTGCTGGAGCTTGTGACCGACATGGCCTCCACCATCGATGAGATGAAGGGCAAGATGAGCGATCTGGAAGACTACATCGAGGAGATCGACGAGGATCTGGGCGATGTGGAAGAGGTTCTGGTGAGCGATGGCGACGATGACGACGATGACGATTACTGCGACGGAGACTGCGAAAATTGCGATTTTGACTGCGATGCTGACGACGACGAGGATGACGAGGACGATGACAACGAGGAGGACTATTTTGAGGTGGTCTGCCCGTCCTGCGGCGATGTGATCAACTTTGATTCCTCCATCGACCCGGAGAACCTCCGCTGTCCCAATTGCGGCGAGAAGTTCGAGTGCATCGTGGACGAGGATGACCTCAAGGCCCTTGACGGCCAAGAGGACGCCGAACAAAACAAGTAATACCTGCGTTTCCCCGGGGGGCCCCCATGCTGTCGGAAGCCTAACGGATTCCAGGCCCATTCTGTCAAGAAAGGGCCTGGCTTTTTGCTTGTTTAAAAGGTTACAGTTCACCCACCCTCTATAGTACGCCCCCTTTTCCACTGCAGAGTGGGGCGAGGGGCCCCGCGACTGCGTTTAGGTTATGTTGGGTGCCATGAACGCCGGTTTTCCGGAAAAGTCATCACGATAAATTCAATACATAATAAATGTATTGAAAGTTCTTTGGGGGTCTGAGGGCTCCTCCGTTCCCCGGCTGAACTGTAACACTTTTGCTTTTAACAGAGGGAAAACTATGTCCAGAGCCCTTTACAGCAAGGCAATTTTGAGATATAATACCCTTAAGGCAATGCCGCACAATTCATGGCTTGCGCCTTGATGGCGTATCTGCTTGCATATTTCCCGTCATATTTCACAAATTTCGTCGGCAGAGGAGCCACTCTTGCCTTCTCAATTTGTATCATCTGACGGAAAATCTGACGGCGCATCTACGCCATCAGAATTATGCGGTATTGCCTTAAGAAATTGTAAGGTGCCACCGCGCAACTTGCGGCCCGCGTCGGCGCCTTAAGCTTTAAAAAGGGAGCATATGATGACACACACACCGGATAGTCTGAAACTCAACCTCAGGGCCCGACCCTGGGGCATTGTCCCGGACGGTATGCGTTTTACCTGGCGTCAGCCGCAGGGTTTGCCGGGCGGACAGACCGCTTGGCGGATCCGCCTTTTCTGCGGCACACAGCAGGGACAGAATCCCATGTTTGACAGCGGCTGGCGGGCGGGACCGTGCAGCGTATCTGTACCTTTGCCCGACGCCGAGTCCCTGCTTGTTCCCGGCGGACTGTACTGCTGGCAGGTGGCGGTGAGGGGAGAGGACGGCCATCCCACCCCCTGGTCAGAGCCCTGTCCTTTTTCCGTCAGTGAGACAGCGGTCTGCGCATCGGGCGTCCGCTCCGACTGGGCGGAAGCCCACGGCGTCTGGCCCGCTCCGGCATGTCCGGATCCTATGACACCGGATGCCGATGCACCCCTGCCCGGCGTGAGCGGGTTTGTTCGGCAGACCTTCACCCTGTCCGCTGAGGAGCTGGCCGACCTGGACAGGGTGCTGGTGACGGTCACCGCCCGCTCCCCCGAGCCGGGGCGGCAGTTCGTCTATACCCTGTATGCCAACGGCCGGACATTGGGGGTGGGACCCTCCCGGTATGGGCGGGACAGAGAGGGACATGTCCTGCTGTATACCCAGACCTACGACATGACACCCTACATCCGGGCAGGAGAGAATGTGCTGGCGGCTGTGTTGCATGCTCCGGGCAGCCACCACTGCCGCATGTTTGCCTGCCGGGCAACTGCCTGTTTCCGGGATGGCACAAGACGCAGTCTGCTGTCCGACGGCGGTTGGATGGGTCTTGACGGGGCCCGTGCTCTGAGGCCCCGCCACTCCATCGGAACAGGCTATTATACCGCCTATGCTTCCAACCCCGACACCGGCGCTTATCCCCACGGCTTTGCCGGGCCGGGATTTTCAGCTGACGGGTGGCGTCCCTGCATCGACTGTGGGCCGCTGACCGCCGGCGCGGGAGAGGGAGACACGCTGCATCTGGTACCGGCCACCCATGACCCTGTGTTCCGCTTCCCCCTGCGGGAGGGGGTGACGCTTCTTCGGGTGGAACCGGAGACCGACAGCCCGAAAGGGTACCATTATGTGGTCGATCTCGGCAGGGAGATTGTGGGTTCCCTGGGGCTACGTATCCCCGCCCTGACCGTCGGGGCCGAGGTGCAGGTGTACTACGGCGAGCAGTGCCGTCCGGCCGGCTGCGGCCCGGATGGCACGCTGGTGCGCTGGGACATGAACACAGGCAACCGGTATGTCCAGCACTGGACGCTGCAGGCACGCCCTGTGGAGCGAAGCGTGGAGACCACAGACATGATGACCTTCCGCTATGTGGAGCTGGTGGGACTGCCCTTTGAGCTGACACCCGACAGGGTGTATGGCGTGGCGATCCGGCGGGCCTTTGAGGACGGGGAGGCCTCCTTTGCGTCCGACAG
>CAZQAI010000219.1:0-3080 GCA_964591305.1 uncultured Clostridium sp. | reverse complement strand
ACGAGGAAGTCATGGAGGCGGCAAGGCTTGCGAACTGCGAAGAATTTGTGGAGAAACTGCCTGATAAATGGAACAGCAACATCGGAGAAAACGGAAGCTCTCTTTCCGGCGGTGAACGGCAGCGTATTTCTATCGCCCGTGCTTTTCTGAAGGACGCGCCCATTATCCTGCTGGACGAGGCCACCGCCAGCCTTGATGCGGAAAACGAGACGGCGATCCAGTCGGCGCTTTCCCGCCTGATCAAGAACAAGACAGTTCTTTTGATCGCACACCGCATGCGCACCGTGGCCGGTGCGGATAAAGTTGTTGTCCTGTCTGAAGGTACGGTTGCCGAGCAGGGGCGTCCCGATCAACTGCTGGGGCAGAACGGTATCTATAGCCGCATGGTCAGGCTGCAAACCGAAAGCCAAAGCTGGTCAATCAGCTGAGCCGGTGTTGCGGACACGATGTCCGGGTAAAGAACCTATCCCGGCTGGGATGTATGGAGCGATTCTAAACCCAGTATCTATATTTTTGAAACCGACGGCTGCCTTTCAGCATATGATGAAAGAGAATCAATCTGACAAGGAGGCTAACTCATGGAAAACACACCTTCAGAACGCAACATACTTCCATCCGGAAGGGCGGCCCGGGGACAGATTGGCAAGCAGGTAAGCCAAAGTGTCAATCGGAACAGCAGCCAGTCCTCAGACTGGGTCAACGGTCAATCCGCTGATGAATCCGCCCATGCCACCCCTCACCCCAAAGCGTCTCCTGCCCCCACAGATATCAGCCACTCCCTTTCCGATGGGAGAAGGCCCAACCCGGTCATGAGTGGCACCGGGCATCTGCTTTTTCAGGTAACCACCGCTCGGGGTGCCATCCCTGTGGAAAGAGCTCAAGTCATAATCCGGAATTTTCTCCAAGAGGGCTCCGCCGGCACAGGGACAGGCAATGGAGATACGTGTGCCATTCTGTACAGCGGCCCCAACGGAAAAACAGATGTGATTGACCTGCCTGCTCCGGCCCGCTCCCTGTCGCTGGAGTCGGCAAGCCCCGGCCAACCCCTGCCTTACGCTCTTTATAATGCCGAGGTCAGCATGGACGGTTTTCTTGTTCAGCAGTATACCCGCATTCCAATCTTTGACGGTATCACGTCGGTGCAACAGGCCGATCTGATCCCGCTGCCGGAAAACGGTACGCCGGACGGTTTTACCCCGGACGATATCCGCTTCACAGAAGGGCAAAGCCCCAATCTGTAAACGCAGGACTACCGACTGTATGCGCCCATCAGAGATGACCTTGCTTCATGAAAGGAGTCAATCAACATGCCCACAGGACTGCCTGTTATCCCGGAAACCATCACAGTCCATCTGGGACCGCCTGATCAGGCGGCTCTCAATGTGACGCTTCCTTTTGCCGATTATGTTATGAATGTGGCTTCCAGCGAAATTTATCCTACCTGGCCTGAGTCTTCCATACGGGCTAATATGTATGCCCAGATCTCCTTTGCCTTGAACCGCATTTATACCGAATATTACCGGTCACGAGATTATGACTTCGATATCACCAATTCCACGCAGTACGATCAGTGCTTTGTGAACGGACGGGATATCTTCAGCAACATACGCACACTGGCTTCCGATCTGTTTAATGATTACCTCCGTCGGCCCGGGACGGTGGAACCTCTGTTTGCACAATATTGCAACGGCACCACTGTCACCTGCGACGGCCTGTCACAATGGGGTTCGGTGGATCTTGCTCAGGCCGGATACCCTCCCTTCCGCATTCTCACCTACTATTATGGCACCAATCTGGAGATTGTACAGGATGCACCGGTCGGCACTTCTTGGAATACCTCTCCGACAGAACCCTTGCGTCTGGGCTCATCCGGCGCCCAGGTTCGGATTTTACAGATTCGGCTCAATCGAATCTCGGATAATTATCCCAATATTCCCAAAATTCCCTATGTCAATAGCATCTACACCATAGAAACCGAAGACGCCGTCAGAGCATTTCAAGATACTTTCGGGTTGACGCAGGATGGAGTCACAGGAAAGGCCACTTGGTATGCGGTACAACGCATCTATGTAGCTGTCAAGCGCCTCAACAGCCTGAACTCGGAGGGATTACAATACGCCGATGTCAGTCAGGAGTATTCCGGTGTTCTGCAGCTGGGAGACGCCAATGTGGGCGTATCTCTGCTTCAATACTATATCAATTATCTGGCATCTTACTATGAGACCATTCCCAGCCTGGTAATCGATGGCATATTCGGGGAGAACACCCGCAACGCTGTGTTTGCCGTGCAGGAGACCTTCGGCCTTCCTGTAGACGGCCAGGTGGGGGCGCAGACATGGGAAGCCATCACCAATGCGTACTACGGCATCATCCGGCGTATCCCCGTATCCTTTGTGGAAGGCAATATTCTCCCCTTCCAGGGGACCATTCTGCGGGAAGGTGCTCAATCCGAGGAGGTACGCATCCTCCAGGAATATCTGAACTACATCTCCCGTTTCATATCTGAGATTCCGTCCGTATCCCCCACCGGATATTTTGGCCCTCAGACCGAAGCCTCGGTAAAAGCTTTTCAAAGTGCCTATGTCCTTCCCGCCAATGGGTTGGTCAATGCTGCCACCTGGGGAGCTATTGCCAATCTGTACAGTGATCTGTACATCGGAGGACGCCTGAATGAAGGGCAATATCCCGGATTTGCGGTCGGTTCGTAATGTTTACACAAACAGATGAAAGGATGGACATGGCTCATGGATCACCCCAATGAGACGCAGGCTATTATGAACCTGCAGCGTTACCTGCGTCAGCTTACCTATCACGACTCCCGTATTCCGCCTGTGCCTGTGGACGGCGTCTTTGGCGGCACCACCGGCCAAGCGTTGGGCATATTTCAGAATATCAGCGGATTTCCGGTAACAGGAACAGCCGACAAGACCACCTGGGATGCTCTGTTTCAGGCGTACCTGCAGGATGTGGAAAGGCACAGTCCGCCGGACCCGGTGTACTTCTTCCCCCGTTACCCCTTGGGTTACTCAGTCGGACTCGGAGACGAGGGAGCACTGGTAATGGTGATCCAGATCCTGTTG
>CAZQAI010000218.1:0-3112 GCA_964591305.1 uncultured Clostridium sp. | reverse complement strand
AGGAGCAAATGGAACGATGCTACACCGAATCGCAGCTGCGGTCAGCCTTGGATACAGCAGGCTTTGATGTGTGCGGCCTATACGGAGGGTTGGACTTTGACCCGCTGAAACCGGACACCCAACGCTGGCACCTGGTGGCCAGGACACGCAAGGTGGGAGACTGGTACCTGTGTGCCGACCGGCCGCAATAATGATCATTCCATTATCTTTTAAAGGAGGCCATTCGTATGAGCCGGATTCTCCGCGCCATGACCCGGGACGGCAGCGCCCGAATTCACATCATCCATTCCACCGATATTGTCAATCAGGCCATTGAGTTTCACCATCCCTCCCCCACTGCCACGGCGGCCTTGGGGCGGACTTTGACCGTGACATCCATGATGGGCTGCATGCTGGGTGAGAAGACCGACACCCTAACCCTGTCCATTGAGGGCGATGGCCCGGCGGGCCGAATCCTTGCTGTCAGTGACTGGATGGGCAATGTCCGCGGTTATGTTCAGCACCCGGAGGCCGATCTGCCTCTTCGTTCCGATGGAAAGCTGGATGTAGGAGGATTGGTAGGTCGTCAAGGGCTGATTCAAGTGGTCAAGGATTTGGGTGGCGACACGCCGGACTGCGGATCTGTGGCGTTGACCAGCGGAGAGATTGCCGAGGATGTGACCACCTACTTTGCCGAAAGTGAGCAGATTCCTACCCTTTGCGCTCTGGGTGTGCTGGTGGACACCGACAGAACCTGTCGGGCGGCGGGTGGCCTTCTCATCCAACTGCTTCCCTTCGCTGATGAGTCCACCGTCTCCCTGATCGAACGCAACGCTGCAGACCTTGTCCATATCAGCACGCTCTTTGACCGAGGTATGGACAACAGAGCGATTGCTGATGTGGCTCTGCGGGACATCCCGTATGATGTCTTTGATGAGCTGACAGTCGGCTACCGATGCAACTGCTCCAAGGAGCGGATGGACGCTGTGATGGCCTCTCTGGGACGAAAGCAGGTTCAGCAGCTCCTTGACGAACAGGTAGCCGAGGGTAAGCCGGCTGAACTGGAGATCACCTGCCGCTTCTGCGGACATCATTACCGCTACAGCGCCGCCGATCTGGCAGGCCTGGCGTACGCATCACAATAGACCAGGGCGGGACTTTGAAAGCAGAATCTTTTGGAAATTTGTCAAGGCACCGCCGAGTTTATATCAAGTTCATTTTTTTGTGATACGATTATGGTGTTATATCAGAAGCTACAACCGAATATGCTTGCAAAGGGTTGCCGCACACAAGGGGCAGCCCTATCACCGGGAATACAACATTTGTGCCGAAGATACTGAAGGCACATCACGGCCGGACATTTTGAGCTTTCCGCAGATATGTCAAAGAAAAGGAATGAATCAGATTATGCTGGATACTGAATGGAAGACGGGTACTCCCGCCTGGGACACCCTGGAGGTTGCCAAAGGGGCACATGAAGCGGCCATTGGCATAGACATAGGATCAACCACCGCCAAGATTGTGGTGTATTGCGACGGTCGATTGGTTTACTCCTGTTATGAGCGGCATTTCTCCCAGGTACGGCCCAAGACGCTCGAGCTACTCCGACGTGTGAGGGAGTTGGTAGGCGATCGGCCTGTGCGGGCCGCCATCTCCGGTTCGGCGGGACTCGGACTGTCCCGTGCCGCCGGGATTCCCTTTGTACAGGAAGTTTTCGCCACCGGAGAAACAGTCAAACGGTTGGAGCCGGACACCTCGGCGGTCATTGAGCTTGGCGGCGAGGACGCCAAAATCATCTTCCTCAAGGGAGGGCTTGATGAGCGTATGAACGGCAGCTGTGCCGGAGGTACGGGTGCTTTCATCGACCAGATGGCCACACTGCTGGATGTGTCCATCGAAGAAATGGACGCCCTCAGTCTGAAGCACACCCGGATTTACCCCATCGCCTCCCGCTGCGGTGTGTTTGCCAAAACAGACATCCAGCCTCTCCTCAACCAAGGAGCGGCCAAGGAAAATATAGCCGCCAGCATCTTTGCTGCCGTGGCCAGCCAGACCATCGCCGGATTGGCTCAGGGGCGACGCATTGAGGGTAAGGTCATGTTTCTGGGCGGGCCGCTGTATTACTGTCAAGGTCTTCGGGCCGCTTTCCAGGAAGCGTTGAATCTGGACAATTCCCATGCCATATTTCCGGAATACGGACGTCTGGCGGTCGCCATCGGGGCGGCACTGTATGCCACCGCACAGGGACGGAACGAAAAAGATTGCGCCTCCTGTGCCTCCGATATGGATGCGTTGATCTCCGGAGTGGAGGCCGCCTGCCGAGAGAGAACTGAGGCCGCTCATACCAAGCCGCTCTTTGAGAGCGAGGACGAATACCGGGCTTTCTGTGAGCGCCACGGCCGGGCCTCTGTCCGGACAGTCTACCCCCGCGATTATCCCGCAGATGGCGGGGTAGGGGATGCGTATCTCGGCATTGACTGCGGATCCACCACCACCAAGCTGGTTCTGATGGGACGTGACGGGGAACTTTTGTACTCCTACTACAATTCCAACCGGGGCGACCCGGTGGGGATCGTCCGGGAACAGCTGACCGAAATCTACAAGCTGTGCGGCGACCGCATCCGCATCAAAGGGAGCTGTGTCACCGGATATGGGGAGGAGCTCATCCGCCATGCTTTTCATGTCGACAGGGGGTTGGTAGAGACCATGGCCCACTTCACGGCGGCCAAGTATTTCAATCCCCGTGTGGATTTCATTCTCGACATAGGTGGACAAGACATCAAATGCTTCAAAGTCAAGGGGGATGCCATCGACTCCATCATGCTCAATGAGGCCTGCTCCTCCGGGTGCGGCTCCTTCATTGAGACCTTCGCCCGCTCCATGGGCTACGAAGTGGAGGAGTTTGCCAAGCTCGGCCTGTTTGCCAAGGCGCCTGTAGAACTGGGCACCCGGTGCACCGTCTTCATGAATTCGTCTGTCAAGCAGGCGCAGAAGGACGGCGCCACGGTGGGTGATATTTCGGCGGGGCTGTCCCGTTCTGTGGTTAAAAATGCCATATACAAGGTCATCCGGGCCGGGAGTGCCGATGAGCTGGGCAAGGAAATTGTGGTGCAGGGCTGTACCTTCCTCAATG
>CAZQAI010000217.1:0-3123 GCA_964591305.1 uncultured Clostridium sp. | reverse complement strand
ATCAGGGACTTTTGCAGGTAATCCTCCATCACCGCACGGTTGGCCTTAAGGCCGTTTACGCAGTGTTTCTCAAAGGAATCCATCACGTCCGCAAGAAGTTCGACGGATTGCAGGTAGTTGTATATGCAGACCGGCATGAACACATTCAACTCCAGATGCCCCTGAGAGGCAGCCAATCCTACCGTTACATCGTTGCCCATCACCTGCAGAGCCACCATGGTCACGGCCTCACACTGGGTAGGATTGACTTTACCGGGCATGATGGAGGATCCCGGTTCGTTAGCGGGGATGATGACCTCTCCCAGACCGCACCGGGGTCCGCTGGAGAGCAACCGGATGTCGCTCGCAATCTTGAAAAGGTCTGCAGCCAGCGCTTTGAGCGCTCCGTGTGCGAAGACCAATTCATCCTTGGAAGTCAGCGAGTGAAACTTATTTCCGGACGCCCGGAAGGGTTCTCCGCTCAGTCGGGCGATCTCCCTGGCTACCAGAACATCAAAGTCCTTTGGCGCATTGAGACCGGTGCCCACCGCCGTACCACCAAGAGCCAACTCACGGAGCGGCTCCAGGGAAGCGTGAATGAGTTCCCTGTCCTTTTCCAGAGACGCCCGCCAGCCGCTGATCTCCTGAGAAAAGCGGATGGGTGTCGCATCCTGCAGATGGGTGCGGCCGCTCTTGATGACATCGCTGTTCTCCCCTTCCAATCCGGCCAGTGTATCAATCAGACGATCCAGGGTCGGCAGGAGCCTGCTCCGTGTCTCGGTGACGGCGCAGATGTGCATGGCGGCGGGAAAGGTATCGTTGGAGGACTGAGACATATTCACATCGTCATTGGGATGTAAGAGCCTACGGCCGGCCAACAGATTGCCCTGATTTGCGATGACCTCATTGACATTCATGTTGGTCTGCGTACCGCTTCCCGTCTGCCATACGGACAGCGGAAAATGTGCATTCAATTCACCGGAGATCACCTTGTCCGCCGCCATACAGATGGCTTCACGCTTTTCCTCTGTCATACGCTCCGGCAGGAGAGTGCGGTTGACAACCGCCGCCGCCTTCTTGACAAGGGCCAAAGCACGGATCAAGGGAAGAGGCATTTTCTCCTCTCCGATTCGGAAGTTTTCAAAGCTCCTCTGCGTCTGTGCCCCATAATACTTATCGGCGGGCACTCTGACATCTCCCATTGAATCATGCTCGATCCTATATGCTGTGTTCTCTGATGCCATGCTTTTTTCTCCTGTTCATGCTTTCATGACTGACACCTGTCAGATGCTGATCGTCCCCCGGTACACCAGCTTTGTGTTCCCGGTCAGGATGATGCCGTCCCGGCTGTAATTGACCGTCAGGTCTCCCCCAGCCACCTTGACCACCACATCCTCACCCATCACGCAGTACCCGCTCTCCACAGCCGCCACCACAGCAGCGCACGCGCCGGTGCCGCAAGCGGGTGTCTCTCCGTTTCCTCGCTCCCAAACCCGCATTTTCAGCATGTTCTTATTGACCACCCGTACAAATTCGGTATTGACCCGCTCCGGAAAAATGGGTGCGTTCTCAAATCGAGGGCCAACCGTCTGGATGTCTATGTTGTCAAGCCGGTCGCAGAAAACCACGCAGTGTGGATTGCCTATAGACACGCAGGTGACACGATACACCTTTCCACCCACCACGATGGGCGAATTGACAAGTCTTTCCTTCTCCGTCCTGACAGGGATGGAGGCCGGAGTCAGGTCAGCCTTCCCCATATTCACATCCACTACGGTCACCTTATCGTTGCGGGTGTAGAGCTGGAGGCTCCGGATACCGCTGGGTGTTTCAATGCTGACATGCAGACTGCCGATCAGGCCATTATCATACAGGTATTTTCCGACAGAACGAATGCAGTTTCCAGCCATGCGTCCCTGCGTGCCATCGCTGTTGAAGATCCGGATGGCGGCGTCAGCCACCTCCGAGCGTTCAATGAGCACCACTCCGTCTGCTCCGACACCGAAATGGCGGTCACACATGCTGATACACAGCGATTCGGGACAGGTAATCTGTCCGTCCCTGTTGTCAATGACAATATAATCGTCCCCTGTTGCCTGCATTTTGGAAAAGGTAATCTGCTGTTTCTCTGTCCGCATGTGGTTGATATCCACCAGCTCGGTGTTGGACTGGGTGTAGCGGCTGGCCAGAATGTCTGCGGCCACATTGGCTGTATCCAGCGACGTGAAACAGGGGATGGACAGCTGAAGTGCCCGGCGGTTCAGCGCGATATACTGCTCCACAGTGGAGTCCAGCAGGGCGCCTGTGTAGACCACATAGCTGATATGCCCGCTCTCAAGGAGCTTAAAAGAATCCTTCATGGCGACCGTGGTCACATCAATGCCCAACGAACGGATGGATGCGGCAGTCTCGTCGGTCGCATACAGGGAGAAGTGCAGGTCGTCCAGCTTCTTGGCCAGCGACACGATCTCCAGCATGTCATGGGTATCCACACTGATGTAGATTCCGATGTGGCTGTCGGACTGCGGAAATTTGAAATGCTTTCCTGCGGCGGTCATACCCTTGAACAGGGCTTCGTTTAAGGTCTTGCCGATTCCCAGCACTTCACCTGTGGATTTCATCTCCGGCCCCAGGTAGGCATTGGCGTCGCTCAGCTTTTCAAAGGAGAAGACCGGCACCTTGACGGTGTAGTAGGGCGGGGTATGGCACAGCCCCGTGCCGCATCCGATGTCGGCCAGGCGTTGGCCTACCATGACACGGGATGCGATATCCACCATGGGCACGCCCGTCACCTTGCTTATATACGGCACGGTGCGGGAAGCACGGGGATTGACCTCGATGACGTACAGCTCACCGTGGTAAATCAGATATTGGATATTGACCAGTCCCTTGGTACCCAGTGCCAGTGCCAGCTTCTCTGAGCACTCCGCAATGGTGCCGACCATTTTATCGTTGATATTGTAGGGCGGGTACACAGCGATGGAGTCGCCGCTGTGAACGCCGGCCCGTTCGATATGCTCCATGATACCGGGGATCAGCACATCCTGCCCGTCGGAGATGACATCCACCTCCAACTCAATGCCCATCATGTACTTGTCCACCAGCACGGGCTTGGCAATCCCCTGCGCCAGGATGCGCTTCATA
>CAZQAI010000216.1:0-3136 GCA_964591305.1 uncultured Clostridium sp. | reverse complement strand
CCAATGTATCGTACTCATCTCCCAAGGTCAGGTGAATGGGTACCACCTGCTCCTTGTCAATAAGAGGATGACGGGCGGCTACAAGATTCACCCGTCGGTCTTCCGACAGGTGAGGGGCGCACCCCTTCATACGGGTAGACAGCTCCCCGCAGGCAAAGGCAAAGGCCAGATCATTGATGTTCTTGTAATCCAGCCACAAAGCATCTGAGGCGTTGCTCACCAGAGCCGACAGCTCCGCCAGGATGCGTTCGATCTCCCGCTCCTCCTTTGCCTGCAGGATGCGAATCTCGTTATTGGCATCCACCACGGCCATGGGCTCGATGAATATGGTCGATCCGGTAGAAGAGGTATCGTGGATCAACCCCTTGACCTCACTCTTGCACTCGGCCTTGACCGGAATGACATACCGCCCCCCTCGCATCGTCACGATATTCTCCTGAAGGTACCGGGCATTTCCGGTGATCAGCTTTTGCAGAGCTTCCTTGATTCTGGCATTCTCATTGCGTATCTTACGCCGGATATCGGCCAGCAGGGGAGACGCTTCGTCCGCGACCATATCTTCCGCCGGTATCGCCCGGCTGATACGGGTCTCAAGCTGACGGTCAGGGATCAGGCGGTCGAACACCTCATCAAGGACAGTATCGAAAGAATGATTCCCCAGGTGGTAATCCCGGAGCATGCGGGCTGTACGCAGAACATTGGCTACATCCAGCAGTTCCCGCATGGACAGAACGGCTCCCTTCTCTGCCCGCTCGCAAGCGGCGGTTATATCCCGTATGTGTCCGAAGGAGGGCGCACCCTTGGCGTCAGCCAGGCGGCGGGCGTCGGTGGTGCGAGCCAATCGATTGCGAACGGTATAGAGATCAGCCGTGGGCCGCAGGTTCCGGGCCAGGATCTTTGCCCCCTCAGTCTCGGCACACTCCTCCAGCATGACGCAGATTTTATCAAATTCCAAAGTTCTCACGGTTTTTTCCGAAAAGCTCATGATGATATATCCTTTCGCGATTTGAATATCCGGCGACGAACAGCCCGCATCCCTCCGGCGGTCAGCTCCACAACCACCCGGGCATTGAAAACGGCTATACAAACGCCGCATCCGGCCGCGGCCATCCACCAGCCACCAGGCGACAGTAGGCTGCTCCCCCATGTCTCCGCCGCCATCGTCGCAGAAAAAGCCATCAGAAGGAGTAGTAGGGTATTGACCGCTCCGCGGCCGATTTCCCGGTTAAAAGCAATCAGTCGGTGTACGGTCAGGAGGCGGAGCATGCAGACTGCAAAATAACTGGTCAGCGTGGCTAGGGAAGCCCCCATGGCGCCCAGCGGAGGAATCAACACAAGGTTAAGACCGATGTTCAACACAGCCCCACACAGAGCGGTCCACATGGATCCCTTGGTCCGTCTGCTGGTAAAGTAAACCGACCCCAGAAAAGTATCCAGACCGGCAAATACGGTGGCCACCGTCAGCACCGGTACGTATACCCAGGCATCCCGATAGGACAAGTCAAACAGCAATGCAGACAGTCCATAGCTGCCCAGAATCAGGACAGCCCCACCCAGGAAAGCCACTGTAGTGTAGGATCGCCACACCCGGGTATAGAAGGTACGGCAGGCCTCCCTGTCTTCGGCCTCAGCGGCCACCGACAGCCTCCAGGCGCTGTCAAAGATGCCTACAGCGTATGTCAACAGTGTGGGGATCTTATAGGCAGCGGCGTACAGTCCGTTTTCATCATGGGAGAACATAGCAGCCACCATGTAGCGGTCAGACACGCCGGTGACCCACCAACACAGTGTGGAGGGAATCAGAGGCAGGCAAAAGGTCAGCATGGAACGCACCAAAGGCTTCATGGCGGACCATGGCATGGGCTTTACCGAACGCCACAGGCGGGTGTAGATCACAAGCAGGAGCGTGGTCAGTCCGTCAGCCAGGACAATCGAGAGCACAAAGCCGGACACACCCATGTCAAAGCCGAGTAAAAAAAGAATATTAAGGACGATGGTCAGAAAGGTGTTGAGAATGCCCTGCGCGGCAAAAAGACGGGTACGTCCAATGGCGCACAAGTATTGAGACACCACGGTGTGAATATTGGACACCAGCACATACAGAACGATCAGCCATGCAACATTTTGGAAAAGGGGGATCAGGCAAATAAGAGGAGACAAGAGCAAGAACGCAAGGCTGCCAACTCCCAGTACAGCCAGCCCGGCTGTCAGAAAGGCCTGCTTGTCCCCGGTCCTTGCGGCCGCGTTGCGGAATATTCCCTCCGAGATACCGAGGCAGGCAATGGGAATCAGCAGGTTGGCCATGTCCACAATGAGGTCCGCCGTACTGTACTCCGCCGGAGTCAGGCAATAGGTATAAAACCGCATCATGGCCAAAACCATTAGCTTGGATATAAACTTGCCCGCTGTAAACAGAACGGTATTGGTTATGAGTTGGCCATAACGGCCGTGCTTCGCCATGGTGCATGCCCCTCCTCATCTCTTGTCCGACTACAGATAGTATTGTAACAGATTCACGGTTTTCCGTCAAGAGCCTGTATGGAAAATAATGAAACCTCTGGTTGAATTCGCGTTACAGTCAGCCGCGGGGGACAGGAGAACGCCCGGACGCTTTTCGAAAGGAATCTCAGATCCGGATCCTTTCGCGGTGTCTGCTCCCTTGCCGCAAGCCATCAAAGGCTCCGGCCTTGTGAAAAAGCCGGAGCCTTTGTTATGATTCAGGGAGCCTCAGTCGGTGTCTCTTCTTTCTCCGCTCCCGTCGTCTGTTCACCATCCTCAAAGCCGCATGCGGTACACACACCGTCTACCATGTTGTGCCCCGTAGCAGGGATCTCCTGCTGTTCTGTCAGAGTGTCCCCGCAGACAGCGCACTTTACGCCTTCGGTCAGCCCGGGCTCGGTGCAGGTGGCGGCCTTGCCGGGAACGCTTTGGGTGTTCTCATGGGTGCAGGTGAGCACCGGAATCACGGTGTTCTCGCTCTGTACAGCGTCGCAACGGGTGCATGCCTCGTGCTTAAGACCGGTCTCGGTATAGGTGGCCTCCTTGTCGGTCACCCACTGCCAGTCGTGGCCCAGAGCGGGTATCTCCTGCTGTTCTGTCAGAGTGTCCCCGCAGACAGCGCACTTTACGCCTTCGG
>CAZQAI010000215.1:0-3156 GCA_964591305.1 uncultured Clostridium sp. | reverse complement strand
GAATTTTGCGGGCTATGGGTGCTTCAAAACGGGATATTACCCGTGTTTTTAACGCCGAGACCATGCTCATCGGTGTGACAGCAGGGCTCTTCGGTATTCTGGTCACGGTGCTGGCTTGCTTCCCTATCAATCTGATCATCCGGCATGTGACCGGTATATCCATCCTGACAGCCTCTCTCCCCGCCATGGGTGGCTTGATTCTGGTGCTAATCAGTGTGATCCTGACTACCGTGGCCGGACTTATCCCCTCCTTCAGTGCGGCCAAAAAGGATCCTGTGGTTGCGTTAAGAACTGAATGACCTCTGAGCCGGGCTTCCCTCATACAATGGCCCCCTCTCACATGACTGTGGAAGGGGGCTTTTGGATGCTCCCGGTGAGAGACATCCTATTTTGGCAGGCAGCTTTGACCCTGCCGCCGCTTCGCCTTGACGATCCAACAGAGTCAACTGCGCACATACGATTTTGTTTTATCTGACGGAATTCCCGACGCCACATCTGCGTCGTCGGCATGACGCGAAGATGGCTTGAAAAATGCCACAAAAGCTGCAAAGGGAAGAGCCAGCATAAAGACCGGGAAAGTCAAGGTCATGATCATTTTTCTGCGGAAAGTGGCCCGAATCTTCTTTTGTTCTGTCATGACGACGGAAAGGCTCACAGGGAACAGGATCAGCCATACAATCAAAGCCACCATCAGAAGTGAGAACAACAAGGCCATGGTCACATGGGGTGTCAGAGGGTAGATCGGGCCGGGCAGGGTGGAATGAGCGCTTTCCACAAGTCCCGGCCAAAGGGGGAGAAGCAGATCATGGAGCAGAGACATCAGCCACAGCCCCGCATGAACAGCCAGCGTCAGCACGGATAAAAACGGATGAGGCATAACGTTCATCAGAAAATCGGCGCAGGAGCGATCTCTTTTCCATGCCTTTTGAAACAAACGAAGGCCATATTGCATCAACATGTGCCGATGCTCCCGGTATCTGCTCACCTGCCGACTCCAGAAATCCGGTAAAGCATCTGGCTGCCTGCTGCACAGGATGGCCGACGGGCAGAGTGAGACTGCTTCCCCGCACAAAAGGAGCTCAGACATCAGGGGTATATCCCACGCCGGCCCGGTCATGCGCAGGTCGCCGAGATGGCAAACGACATCCCATGCCATCAGATATGCGGCGCCGTTTATGACGGCCGACACGCCTCTGAGGTTCCGCCCTGGGTTCTGCTGGGCAGACTCGTGTAAATTCCACACGCCGTACCCGGAGGAGATCCAATCAGTCCCGATATTTTCTGTATTGCAATACCCGGATACCACCCGGTTGCCGGCCGAAAAACAGTTGTCCATTTCGACCAGATAATCCGGGGAGAGTACACTGTCAGGCTCCACAAAGAGAAGCGCATCAAATGTCTCTCCCTGTCTTTGTACATAGTCCACCAGGTCGCTAAACGTGTATTCACTCTCTGACGTGTCTCGCTCAGGCCGCTCCAGGACACGCACACCATACAGACAGCATAGGCGTGCCGCATCCTCCATACGTTTGTCTGCCCATACCAAAACAGTGATACCTTCTGAGGGGTATGTCTGTTGGCGGATGCTGTCCAACAGGTGAACCATGTTCTCTCCTCCGCCATGAACCGGGATGAGAATGACATACTTATGGGTGTGGGCAGCTGTCGCATATCGCGGCAGCTGCCGGAGCAGGGAGAGGATCAGGTATGTGGATCGGTATACACAGCAAAGGGCAAAGGCAATCACGATACAAAAATCAAATATGGCCAGGAATTTCAGCAAAATGACCCCTCCTTTTTGATGAAAAATCACAAGGCTATTGACAAACCGGTCATGATCGGTTATAATATATGATATATATGCCCCAAAGGGCATATTTTCATACAGAGCGGGCGCCATGGAACATGACCGCCCGGAATCAGGAATCCGGGTGTGCCATATCTTTCAGGGAGCCGAATTTACCTGCAAAAAGGAGTTGAATGTCCATATGGACGGAGGCAGTATACGACTGATCCTCATTTTCGTCGTTCTGGTTTTTCTAAGCGCATTGTTTTCCTGCACGGAAAGTGCCATGTACCTGATCAACAAGATCAGGATCAAGCAAAAGGCCGAGGAGGGAATCAAACGCGCCAAGTACGCCCTGTACACCGTGAACCATTTTGAAAAAGCCCTGACCACATTGCTTGTTTGCATAAACGTGACGCACATAGCCGCCGCTTCCGTAGCCACACTGCTTGTCAGCCAGCTGGCTGTCCGGCACGGATGGTCGGAGGGGGCTGTCAGCGCCATTTCCACCTTCGGCGCCACCGCTGTCATCTTTCTGTTCGGGGAGATGATACCCAAAACGCTGGCCAATGACCGCAGCAGCACCATGTTCCTGCTCCTGGCGCCACTGCTCCGTTTTCTAATGAAAATTCTCACCCCTCTGTCTGCTTTCTTCACCTGGATTGCCAACTTGGCATCCCGGCTGTTCAAGGCCAAGGAGACACCCTCCATCACAGAGGATGAGCTGATCGATATGATAGACACCGCCGAGGAGGAGGGTGTCATGGACGAAGAACAGAGTGATCTGCTCAAATCAGCCATGCAGTTCTCCGGCACTACGGTGGCCAATGTCATGACCGCCCGGGACAACATCGTGGCCATCGACATCCGGTCCACCCCGGCGGATATTCTTGAGGTTGTCCGAAGCAACAACCACTCCCGTCTGCCTGTATATGAAGGGGACCTTGATCATATCATAGGGTACCTTCAGACCCGGACTTTCCTACGGGAGTACCTCAAGCACCCGGAGGTGCATGTCCGTTCCCTGCTGATTCCCGCCTTTTTCGTCAAGCCGACAGCCCTGATCGACGACCTTCTCACCATTATGCGTCAGCATAAATTCTACATGGCTGTGGTCAGCGAGGAGAACGAAGACGCCCCCGGCCGGACGCTTGGCATCGTGACCATCGAGGACTTTCTGGAGGAGCTGGTGGGCGACATCTGGGATGAATCCGATGAAATTGACCCCAACTTTACAAAGCTGGGCGGCAACAGGTACCGTTTGGATACCCACATGCCGGTGGGTGAGGCTTTTGTCCGCATGAACTGCCCGCCACCGGAGCCCAGAATATCCAAAATGCCGGTACTGGCGTGGGTCATCGAAACCTTCC
>CAZQAI010000214.1:0-3173 GCA_964591305.1 uncultured Clostridium sp. | reverse complement strand
ATGATTGAAATGATCCATTACTTTTTCGCTGTATAAAGCCATTTCTATCACCTTCCTCTGCTTACTTAATTCAATAAAAACGGTTTCTTGCCGTTGATCTTATCACGCCACAGAGGCGACATACCCCTCAGGCGCTCCACCACATCGGGAATCTCACGCAGCATGATATCTACTTCCTCCTGCGTATTGGTCTCACACAAAGACAGTCGCAGTGACCCGTGGGCGATCTCATGGGGCCTTCCGATGGCCAGAAGAACATGACTGGGATCCAGCGAGCCGGAGGTACAGGCTGACCCTGAAGATGCGCAGATGCCGCGAGCATCCAACAGCAGCAACAAGCTCTCCCCTTCTATACCCTCAAAGCAGACATTCACATTGCCAGGCAGTCGGTGTATCGGATCGCCATTTAACGTCGTATGCGGGATCCGGCATAAACCTGCGATCAGTCTGTCCCGCAAAGCAGCCACTCGGACTGCGTTTTCCTCCATATGAACGCAAGCCTCTTCCAAAGCCGCCGTCATGCCCATGATGGCCGGGATGTTCTCGGTTCCGGCCCGCTTGCCTCTCTCCTGGGCGCCGCCTTCGATCATGGTAGTTAACGGCACACCCTGCCTGGCATACAGCACCCCAATGCCCTTGGGCCCATGAAATTTATGTGCCGACAGGGACAAAAGGTCAATCTGCTGTTCCTTCACCCGGACGGGTAGATGTCCTGCCGCTTGTACGGCATCGGTGTGGAACAGTACGCCCCGCTCCCTGCACACCCGGCCGATATCCGTCACTGGCAGTACAGAGCCTATCTCATTATTGGCGTACATCACGCTGACCAGGCAGGTATCCTCCCGGATGGCTCCGGCAACCTGCTCCGCGCTCACCGTGCCCAGCGGGCCTACCGGTAAAAGCTCGATGTCAAAGCCCTGCTTCTTGAGTTTTTCCAGGGTATGCAGCACAGCATGATGCTCAAAGGCAGTGGAAATGATATGCTGTTTCCCCTTTCTTGCTCCGATTGCCGCCGCTGAGAGCAGTGCTTGATTGTCTGCCTCACTGCCACCGGAGGTGAAATAGATCTCCTTGGGCGAACACCCGAGGCAGTTGGCGATCCTTTCTCTGGCATCAAGCAAAGCTTCCGCCGCCCTCTGCCCTACCGAGTGAAGGCTGGACGGATTTCCATATATATTCTCCATGTAAGGCATCATGGCATCTATGGCGGTGCGGCTCATTTTGGTGGTAGCTGCGTTATCTGCGTATATTGTCATAACACGACCGTTCCTTTCCCTTGGCAGTTCATTTAAATCCTACCATTTTCGTGATATTATTATAGCACATAATTCCCACCTTGTCAATAGGATTTTTAAATATTTTCGCTTCTCATGACACCTTTATTTGACATCCCCGTCCAGTATGGCCTTCAATGTCACATGATCCAGGTAATGTGCGATCATGGAGTCCAACTCCTTCCACAGCGGCAATGTCTGACATTGGCCGGCTCGTTCACACGTATTTGGTTTACAATCAAGGCAGGGCACAGGAGCCAGCGAACCTTCCGTCAGACGCAGGATTTCCCCCGCTGTGTAGTCTTCCGGTTTACGGCATAATCGGTACCCGCCTCCCTTACCACGGACACCTTCCACCAGTCCGGCCTTGGACAGCACCGCAATGATGCTCTCCATGTATTTAACAGAGATTCCCTGCCTTTCCGCTATAGAACCCAGTGATACGTAGTCCTCCGCATTCTCTCCGGCAGCGAGATCCAGCATCACACGCAGGGCATATCTTCCTCTGGTTGATATCAGCATGGCGTTTCCCTCTCTTTCTATATTCCTATTATAACACAGGGTTAATAAAAATACAAGAGGGAAAGCCGCAAATTTTCAGTTTCAGCGGTTCCATAAAAAACCACACCCGCACATACACGGGTGTGAGAAAACAGTATTCATAAATAGGTGGTCTGCTTTTCGCAATGAGTGGACTACTTTCCGCTGTCACCATAGTTAGTCAGCACACGGGCGGAGGGATCGTTCACATCACAACCAGCCCATGAGCGGTTCGGCATCCAGAAATCCACCACCATACCCGCCTGCCCGGGGTAATATGTCTCGAACAGCTCTCGGTACAGCAGAGATTCCTTGGTAAAAGGTCTGGCGAAATCATACTGCATTCGCTTTTGCTCATATGCCTCATCGGTATACACAGACTCCGCATGCCGCTTGAGGTCATCCACCATGGAGTGCCCCACAGCATCGGAAAAGGCTGCCTTCTCCCGCATCAGAATGTCACGGGGCAGATAGTCTCCCTCAAAAGCATGTCGAAGCAGATACTTTCCCTTCCCATATCGGTTGATCTTCAATTCCGGATCAAGACTCATGACGTACGACACGAAATCAAGATCGCCAAAGGGTACCCTGGCCTCCAGAGAGTTTACGGAAATACAGCGGTCGGCCCGCAGGACATCGTACATGTGCAGCTCCCGGACACGCTTTTCAGCTTCCTTTTGAAAAGCTTCGGCAGACGGAGCAAAATCTGTGTATTTGTACCCGAACAGTTCATCTGAAATTTCCCCGGTCAAAAGCACTCGCAGATCTGTGTGCTCATGAATATACCGACAGACAAGGTACATGCCGATGGAAGCACGGATGGTGGTGATGTCATAGGTTCCCAGAAGGGCTACTACCTTAGGCAGGGCTTCCAACACATCCGCCTCTGTGATGATGACCTCGGTGTGGTCAGCCCCTATGTAATCCGCCACCTGCCGAGCATACTTCAAATCGATTGCGTCCGTGCTCATGCCAATGGCAAAGGTCCGGATGGGTGCGGGTGTAAGTCTGGCCGCCACCGCGCAGACCAGGGAGGAATCCAGACCGCCGGAGAGCAAAAAGCCTACCGGTGCGTCGGCATCCAGCCGTTTTCTGATTCCCTCGATCAGCTTGTCGTGAATTGTACGGCATGCTGTTTCCAAGCTGTCATGACAGACCTCTGTCACGGCGCTCATATCCCGGTAACAGACAAACTTCCCATCCTTATAATAATGCCCCGGCGGGAAAGGCAGGATGCGGTCGGCAAGGCCCACCAGGTTCTTGGCTTCGCTGGCAAACAGGATATGTCCGCTCTCATCGTATCCGTAATACAGCGGTCGGATGCCGATGGGATCACGGGCAGCCACATACGCACCGGTC
>CAZQAI010000213.1:0-3213 GCA_964591305.1 uncultured Clostridium sp. | reverse complement strand
AAGTTCTTGAAGAGTCCAGAGAAACTTCTTTCAAGAAGTTTCTCTGGCGTTCCTTTGCTCTCTGGCGTTCCCTCGTTCTTTGGCGGAGCCTTGTGAAGCGTCTTTATTATGGAATTTTGCAATTGGTTGTCATATACTGTGGGAAAAGAGAGGAGGCATCCACCATGAACAGAAATTATCGCCCCACGTCCACCGCCGCTGTGGCCCACATCCGGGGCAGCAGCCGTTTCCCCGCCCTACACGGAACGGTGCGCTTCCGCCAGCTGCGGCAAGGCGTACTGGTCAGTGCCGAGATCTTTGACCTGCCCACCGAGGGCTTTCCTGCCTTCGGCATCTTCGGCTTCCATATTCACGAGGGGGACAGCTGCACCGGCACGGCCACTGACCCCTTCTCAGAGGCTGGAGGCCACTACAATCCCACTGGTGCGCCGCATCCCTTCCACGCCGGGGATCTGCCGCCCCTGTTCGGCAACCACGGCTTTGCTTACATGCAGGTGCTGACCGACCGTTTTCAACTGTCAGACATTGTGGGCCGCACTGTCATCATCCATGCCCAACCGGACGATTTCACCTCGCAGCCCGCCGGAAACGCCGGCATGCGCATCGGATGCGGAGTGATCATGACGAATACAGCAAGGTTCCGGTGTTCTCCTGTTCTAAATAAACAAAAAGTTAATAAGATAACATAAAGTTGTATGATATGGAGAACGGAGAATGAAGCAGAAAGTCAGCCGTATATGGGCAAGTCTTGCTTTGGGCATCTGCCTGCTCCTGATGCCCTGCGTGCGTGTGCTGCTCCCGGCATCCGCGGGGGACAGCCGCCTCTTGGAGAGTGCGGCGATGGACGGTGCCGACCCCGATACGACCTTATGCACCCTGACAGCCGGGTATGCTACCCCGATCGGCACAGGCTGCGACGGGGAGCCTGTATGCCTCGATGTGCCGATAAGCCTGGACGGTCCGCTGCCCGGCCCGCTGGCCGGGATACTGTTCACCGTAAAGCTGACCGGGCCCTGGCACCTGATCGGGATCCGCTCGGAGAAAGAAGCCGAAGGACTGACTCTGACCATGCGGAAGATGGCTGAGGAGCCGGACACAGCCACCGCGGGAAAGGCCGAGCGGTATGCCGTCCTTCTTGATGGGCCGAGCGGCAGAGCCTATGAGGCATGGCAGCCGGGCCGGGTGCTGGTCATACTGACTCTTACATACCGGTCGAGCCCATCCCTGTCTCCGGGCGAGGCAGCGTGCGGGACGGAGGAACAGGGGATTCTGTCCTTGGCTCCCGTGGAGGGAGATGCCTGTGTGTATGCTTGGACAGAAAGCGGCGGCCTTGCGACACGGCCGCTGAGGGGAAGCGAGATTCCGCTGACCATATCGGGAGCGTGTGAGCAGAACTCCCAGCCGGAGCCCGGATCGGAATCTGTGCACATCCCCGAGCCGGACACCGGGCAAGAGAGCGGAGTAGGCACCGAACCGGATGGCGAGGTGTCCTCCGATCCTGACTATAACAGTCAGACAGATGCCACACACTCCTTCCGATATGTGGGCTGCCAGGAGGCTGGGTATGGAGACAGACTGCTCAGTGTGCGGTTTCTGTACCTTGTACCGGACAGCGTCGCAAAAACGGGAATCGGCACCGCCTTTCCCTCCGTGTGGCTGACCGGAGGCGGCACAGCCACCCTGTCTGTGTCCTGCGCCACCTCGGTGGAGGTCTGGAGCAGCTTGTCAGACTGCCGGCGGGTGGCTGCTCCGCCCGGTACCCAATACCTGATACTGACCTACACAGGCCTGGATGTCGGGCGTACCTACCTGTTCACGCTGGACACCGGTGCGGGCCTTACCCATGTGGTGTATGAGCAAGGCGTATATATAAAAGGACGCGCCCGGGCGTTTGAGACAGCTCCTTTCGCCCCGCTTTCCAAGGAGGGACCTTCCGGATGAAAGCCCCTCCCGACTTTCTATCGCCTGTCAGGCGTAAAAAGCATGTCCGCCTATCGTGAAGAGGTAGGTGCGGGTGCGTCTGATCCAGGAGGAAGTAGCCAGCGCAGGATTGAAAAAGTACAGCGCACGGTCAGACAGGGAATACCCTTCAAGACACACCTTGGCGGCCATGACAGCCGATTCGGTGGGGGTGTTATAGATGGTGCCATTGGCTACAGGCGAGAACTGAATGCCGTAGGTTGAGTCAAAAATGACGCCCTTGACGGTGTTGGGAAACTCGCTGCTGCGTACTCGGTTGAGTACGACATTGCCTACCGCAATCTGCCCTTCAAAAGGTTCACCCCGTGCCTCGGCGGATATGATGCGGGACAGCCAGTACAGGTCGGTGCTGTTGTAGGTCTGGGTGGCGGAAGGCACGGCTGTCGGATCGCCCGAGATCAGGTATGCCTGATACCAACCATTCCGTACCGTCAGGGAGGCGCCCATGGCGGTGGCCATGGAGGAGAGGGGGGCAAAGATCCAGCCCCGCAGACTGAGAATCCCGGCTCCGGTGTACAGGACCCGCCCGTTGACAGTCAGATAGGCATCCCCCACTCGTGCGGTCAGAACCAGGTTGTTGCCGGTAACTGTCACCGTTTCGGGGGAGGGGCTGTATTCCACGCAGAACGATCCGCACAAATTGACAAAGCGTTCTACAGGGACATATATGACGCCGTTGATCTCGGCGCAGCCGTCTGCCAGGACTCGTGCGCCGTCCATGTACAGGTCGACAGCCATAGCCCCATCCGGCCAGTCATAGGCGGGCACCGCCGCCCGGGAGGCGGCCCGGGCTCCGTCAATGGCTACCGCATCCACCTGCGGCCCTGAGATGCCGCCAGCGTTTGCGCCGGCGCCGGCACCTACGCCTACGTCGGCGTTTACTGTCAGCGGAGCGTACATGATACTCCCTGCCATCATGGCCAGGGATAAAATAAGAGCGGAGACACGCACAGAGAGTGTCCCGGCCGTATGTGATATATTGGCAGTTCGCACTGTCTGCTGTATGTCTGTGATTCCGGCTTGCGATCGGATATCCTTGCGTTCTTGTCGGTTCTTTTGCATTTGTGCTCCTTTCTTTTTGCAAATTCTTTTGAAAGCAGGCCTGCTTGTCCTTATTGTACCAGAAAACGGCTCACTCCGCAAGGCACAATATCTGGAAGGCGGGTACCGTTCAGCCGGGGGGGGGGGGGGGCCTCCCCCCCCCCCCCCCCCTCTTCCCCACTGAAATCACAA
>CAZQAI010000212.1:0-3215 GCA_964591305.1 uncultured Clostridium sp. | reverse complement strand
AGGTGAAGGGGTACAAGGACTGACTTGCTCAATATTTTGATGCCGGAGTAATAAGACAAACCTTACAGACTATCAAATATGTGGGCATTGCGGCTGCCTTGAAGCAAGCTATAAACGACTACACCGCAAGAGACAAGAAGAATTATGGAGATACCGATGTCAGTAAGGCGGCCTATCCGAAGTTCCTTGAGAAGCTGTCTGTATGTAGCGATCTCTTCCACGGTTTTGATTATTCTAGGTTCATGACCGGAACCGATCTTGACAAAGCAAAGACCATCAGCGGAGGCGTGAACTTCATGCTCGGTAAGAGCGTCGCGGAACACGATCTTCCCGACAACGAAAAAAAGCAGAATATCTATATCAAAGAAGCTTTGCTGCTCAGACAAGCCCTCTCGCTTTGTGGCAGCTTAGTAGACGAGAAGACGCGCTTTGAGGCGGCGTTCTTTGAGTCTGTCAGAACCATGTTTGTCAGGCTGATGTCTGGCGGCACGGGCAAGAGGTTTATGATGCTCTGACAAAGCCTCAAGCGACAAAGGACTTCTATGAACATGTCTGCTCCGTAAAAACCGGACAATAGATTGGCAAAAGAAAGAAAGCGCAAGAACCGGTATGCGCCGCTTGGTCAAGAGGCTGCTCAAAAGGCATAAGTACCCACCGAAGGGCATGGATGATGCAGTACAGACCGTCATGAGGCAGTGCGAAATGTGGACTGATCATGTGATGACTGTGATGACTGTATAGCAAAATGAACCAAGCCCTCTCGTAAGAGAGGGGCAGGGGTGCGGACTATCCGGTGAGATACATGGGGATGCAGAAGGGGTGTTTGGCGTCCCGCTGCACGTAAATAAAGCAATACCCGGCTGAACTGTGACCATAAAAATATACTTGCCCTGTTGAGATGTGATTCCATTCTTGACAATCTGATCGCAATGTGTTAAAATGAAACTGAAAATCGGAGCATTTATGATCCGATGCCCCGGGGAACATGCCACCCCGGACGGAAAGGGACATGAGTATGACCTATGTGATCTCCAATCTGCATGGCTGTTATGATGAATACCAGGTGCTCTTACGCACCATCCGGTTCCATGACAAGCGGGATGTTTTGTATGTCCTTGGCGACATAGTGGACTACGGTCCTGACTCCATGAAGCTGATCAATGACATGAGCGTACGTGTCAATGTTTATCCCATCGCCGGAGAGCATGATTATACCGCTGTGAAAATGTTCATGGGATATGAAAAAATGCTTAAGACAGGTCAAAAGAACGACGAATTTGTCTCCGACATGACAGCCTGGATCCGGGATGGCGGTGAACCGACCATGGACGCGTACCGTCGACTGGACAAGGATGGGCGAGAAGGTGTATTGGACTACCTGTCCGATATGCCTCTGTACGAGGAGGTAACAGTGTCAGGTAAGGACTACCTGCTGCTCCATCAGGGTATTTATGATTTTACACCCAATCTGGACCTGGACGAACTGGAGCCGGAGGACTTTTTCACGGAATCGGTCGATCCCTCCAGAAAATATTTCGAGGATAAAATTCTGGTCGTCGGCCATACCCCCACCACCGATGTGGAAGGCGGCGGACGGATCTTCTATGGCAATGGCAGTATCTTCATCGACTGCGGCCTGGGACGGGGAGGCCGTTTAGGCTGTCTGCGTCTGGAGGACGGGCGGGAGTTTTATGTCTGAATGTACCAAAAGCAAATCGTCATCTGCTCCCGGCCATGTGTACACCGTGTCTGTCACCGATCTCAGCAATCTGGGCTTTGGCGTGGGCCGTCTGCCTGCCGGGAACGGGCCGAAGAACGGCTTGGTCGTCTTTATCAAGGGTGCCGTCACCGGAGATACGGTGGAGACGGCTCTCATCAAGTGCACCCGTCCTATGCCGTCGGTCGGCTTTTGCGGGTGATAACGCCTTCCCCACAGCGGGCAGTCAATTCCTTTTGCACGGCTCCGGAGGCCTGCGGCGGGTGTTGTGTACCGGCATCTGACTTATGAGGCTGAGCTTTCTTCCAAACACAACCGGGTCATAGCGGCCTTTCGACAGGCGGGACTTGACGATGTCACCGTTCTCCCGGTACTGACAACCGGCGTAACACGTGGCTACCGCAACAAGGGGATGTACCCGGTACGGGACGGCAAATGGGGTATGGAAGCGGATTTTTATGCCGCCAAATCCCATAAGCTGATTCCCTGCACCGCCTGTGCCCTGCAACCTCCTGTCTTCTCGGAGACTGTGCAGGCGGTGTGTTCGTTTTGCAATACACACCGCATACCCGCCTACGACGAGGCCACCGGACAGGGTGTACTGCGGCATACATATCTGCGTAGCACATCGGCGGGAGAGATCATGGTCTGCTTGGTCATCCGTTCGCCTTCCCTGCCCGGAGGGGCGGGAATGGTACGGGCCCTGACCGACATCCTTATTGAGCACTGGCCGCAGATTGTCAGCATTCGCTTGAACATCAACCCCAGAAATACCAATGTGGTGCTGGGTCCCCGTTTCGTCACCCTCTTTGGCGACGACTGTCTGCGGGACATGCTGTGCGGATTGGAATTCAGCATTTCTGCCGGTTCCTTCTATCAGGTCAATCGCCGAATTGCTGTACAAGACAGCCGCCGGATTATGCAATCTCACCGGGCGGGAAATCTGTGGGATCTTTACTGCGGTACCGGCACCATCGGGTTGTCTATGGCACGCCGACTGACCGTCGGGGACCGGTATATCCCCAGTGCTTCCACCGTTACCGGCGTGGAGATCGTCCGGGAGGCGGTGGACTGTGCCCGGGAAAACGCCCATCTGAACCAAGCGGCCGGCCGCATTCAGCCGGATACCGCCCGCTTTTTCTGTGCGGATGCAGGCGACCCTGCCGCCCTTTTTGCCCCTTTCGACCATGGAGAAGCGCCGCCGCCGGATGTGGTGGTCATCGATCCACCCCGTAAGGGCACGACACCTGCCCTGATAGAGGAGTTGGCACGCCGCTCCATATCCCGCGTGTGGTATACATCTCCTGTGATCCGGAAACCTTGGCCCGGGACTGTGCCCATTTCCGGGCTTGCGGCTACCGTATCGGACAGGTACAGCCGATTGATTTGTTCCTGTGGACGGGCCATGTGGAGACAGTGTGTTCTTTAGTTCTGAGAAAACCGGTTACACATATCAACATTGACGTGGATGTGGAGGAACTGGTGCGGGAAAAGCGCG
>CAZQAI010000211.1:0-3256 GCA_964591305.1 uncultured Clostridium sp. | reverse complement strand
ATGCTTGAGAGAAGCCGGCTGTGCCGACTTGCAACGGACATAAGGTGGCTGTGGTTGGCTCAGGCCCTTCCGGCCTGACCTGCGCCGGAGATTTGGCTAAGGCGGGTTACACGGTCACGGTTTTTGAAGCCCTGCATGTAGCAGGCGGTGTGCTGATGTACGGCATCCCGGAGTTCCGTCTTCCCAAGGCCATTGTGCAGAAGGAAGTGGACACACTCAAGGCAATGGGCGTGGAGATCATGACCAATGTGGTTATCGGCAAGACCGTGACAGTAGACGAGCTGTTTGAGGACGGATATGAGGCTGTTTTTATTGGCTCCGGTGCCGGTCTGCCTCGCTTTATGGGAATTCCGGGTGAATCTCTTAAAGGCGTGTACTCCGCCAATGAATTCCTGACCCGCAACAATCTCATGAAAGCTTATCGGGAGGGATCGGCCACACCCGTCATGCATGCGCGTCGAGTCGCTGTGGTAGGCGGTGGTAATGTGGCTATGGATGCCGCCCGCACCGCCCTTCGTCTGGGGGCCGAGGAGGTATCCATCATATACCGCCGGTCTATGGAGGAGTTACCTGCCCGCCGTGAAGAGGTGGAGCATGCCATGGAGGAGGGTATCCAGTTCCGCCTGCTGAACAATCCCGTGGAAATTTTGGGGTATCAGAACCCGGAGGATCGCCGTGACCCTCAAAACGGGTATGTGCGGGGTATCCGATGCATCCGTATGGAGCTGGGTGAACCGGATGCCAAGGGTCGGCGTCGCCCGATTGAGGTGCCAGGTTCTGAATTTGAGATGGAGGTGGATTGTGTCATTATGTCCATCGGTACCTCTCCTAACCCCCTCATCAAGTCTACCACCGATGGGTTGGCTGTCAATACCCACGGCGGCATTATCGTCAATGAAGACACCGGACTGACATCACGGGAGGGCGTATATGCCGGAGGCGACGCCGTGACCGGGGCTGCCACTGTTATTCTGGCTATGGGAGCCGGAAAGACCGCTGCCAAAGCCATTGATGAGTATCTGAGAAACAAGGAAACAACCGATAAGTAAGTGGGGGATGAACACTGTGACAGTTACCTGTGGGTTGGGAAGGGAAGTTCCCTATGAGGAATTCATGCAGCTTATCAATGATGCGTTCGGCTTTACGGGTACCGGGCGGGATTTCCGTACCCTCCTGCCCAAACTGTACCGCCCTGGCCGCGCTCCCCAGAATGAGAATTACGTGGTGACAGAGGACAGTATCTGCGTAGCGGCGGTGGGCGCCTTCTCCCATGAGATCCGGGTATGCGGACTGTCAATCCCCTGCCGGGGCATCGGAAATGTGGCTGTTGCCCGGAATGCCCGATCACGGGGGTACATGAAGGACTGTATGAATATGGCGCTCTCTGACATGGTCAAGGACGGGATTGCCCTTTCTACCTTGGGCGGCCGCCGTCAGCGGTACCGTTACTTTTCCTATGACAAGTGCGGCCAGGCCTACACCTTTGTGGTCAATTCCGACAACCTTCGCCACACATTTGGGGAGGCGAGAAAGACCTCCTTTGATGTGAGAAAGGTGACGGAGCAGGATGAGGCGTTGCTCACACAGATCATGGCGCTCTCATCCTTCGGTCCGTATGCGCCTGTACGTCACCACGCTGATTTTTATGACATTATGACCAACTGGCAGGCTGCGCTCTGGGCTGCTACAGAAGGGAATACCGTGATCGGATATGCTGTACTGGAGCCGGACGGTCTGATCTCTGAGATCAAGATGAGCCGTGATGATGGATTCCTTGCGTTTGTGACTGCCCTTCACGATACCCTGGGTGTCAATGATCTGCGCCTGCGTCTTCCTCCATATCAGTCTGCCTATGTGGCGTCCATAGCACCTGTGGCGGAGAGTTGTCAGGAAGGTTGCTCCATGAGCTACACCGTCCTGAACTATAGGCTGGTCACAGAGGCCTTTTTTCGGCTCAAAGCCACCTACGACACTCTTCCGGATGGCGTATTTTCTTTGCTTATTCACGGATTTGCCGGAGACGAGAGGTTGACCTTGTCTGTCTCCGGCGGTGTGCCATCCGTGCGTCCGCTTGCCGTGGGGGAGACACCCAACCTTGAACTATCTCACAATGAGGCCATGAATATGCTGTTTGCCCCTCTGTCCCCAGCCCGTAAGACCCTTCCTCCCGTTCAGCGCCTGTGGTTCCCCCTTCCGCTTTGGATGTACAGGGCGGATGAGGTGTGATCATGAGATACAGCCGCCGGTCAATTCTCCCGTGTGATCGGGTACAGATAGCTCAGGCAAAACCGATCTCTCATGTTGCAGAGGTCGGTTGTTTCTTTCTGCTGTTTATCATGCTGCGCAGGCATTCCAACGCCGCATCAAGTCCTCCTACATGTCCGATCAGACCGATGTTCACCGCCTCAGTGCCCTCCAGCACCGTGCCTACATCGGTAGCAATCTGATCGGGACGCATCATCAGTTCCTGTAGGGTTTCCTCGGTCACGTGGCTGTGGGCACAAATGAATCGCACGATGCGTGCCTGCATGTCATGAAAATATCGATACGTTTGGGGGGCACCTACCACAGTCCCGCTGATGCGTACCGGATGAATGGTCATGGTAGCGCTGGGCACGATGAAGGATTCCTTGCCTGCCACCGCCAGTGGAACGCCAATGGAATGGCCACCTCCCAGAACCAAGGTGACAGTGGGCTTTTTCATGGAAGAGATCAGTTCGGCCAAAGCCAGTCCTGCCTCTACATCCCCTCCCATGGTGTTGAGTACCACTAAAAGGCCGTCGATGGCATCGTCTTCCTCCACTGACACCAACAGGGGAATCAATTGCTCGTACTTGGTGGCTTTTTGCCCGTCAGGGAGCAGGTAGTGCCCCTCGATCTGCCCGATGATGGACAGACAATATATAGACTCACTTTTATTACCTGTCATGACAGAGGCCGATCTCTCGATATGGTCTAATTTTTCTGATTCATCGGATGAGAGCCGATTATCGTTCTTGCGGCTGTCCTTCTTTTTTTCCTTATCTCCGCTTTCCTGCCCTGATTGGTCTGTTGGATGTCCGCTTCCTGCTTTTCTGTCATTCGTTTGCACCCTTACATGATTCACGTCCATTGGACTGTGCCTCCCTTCGGTAGAATACCTGAGAAAAGTATGCACTCTGTGAAAAAAACCTATACTCCACTGAAAAATAATTTGGCTGTATGTATGTGTTAAAATGATGTGAACCAAAAGTATAGGAAATTCCTCAAGGATATG
>CAZQAI010000210.1:0-3256 GCA_964591305.1 uncultured Clostridium sp. | reverse complement strand
AGCCTCAAAAAGAATCCCCGCCAGAAAGTTCTTTGGAGTCCAGAACCTTTCTTTCAAGAAAGGTTCTGGCGTTCCTTCCGTTCCCCGGCGTTCCTTCGGAAATCAATCCCTGCACTCAGGGTCATACTTTTTCATAAGGCCGTACACACGATCGTCCACGGAGGCGGTAACGGTTATACAGTCCGGGCCGTAGTCCACAGACTCGACCGATGCCTTCTCGCTGTACAGCCGAGACAGAGCACCCGCCTCTGCGTTGGGGATAACCAAACGAACCCGCCGTTTCCCCTGCCGGATGATGGCCTCCAGACACCGGGCCAGCTCATCGCACCCCTCGCCGGTCAAAGCCGAAATATATACGGCCCGTCTGCCACCCTCGCCCCAGGCGCAGCGGTCGGACACCTGCTTCATCAGCCCCACAGTGTCGCATGCCTCCCGGTCGCACTTGTTGAACACATACAGGGTAGGTTTGTCTCCGGCTCCCAATTCCTCCAGTAATGTCTCGGTTACATCCAGCTGAGAGGCACCTCTGGGGTCGGATGCATCCAGAAGCAGGAGAATGATATCAGCGTACACCGCCTCCTCCAGCGTGGAGCGGAACGCACTGACCAGATGGTGGGGCAGCTTTTTGATAAATCCGACCGTGTCCGTAAGCAGCACCGACTCTCCTCCCGGCAGAGCGAACTTCCGTGTGGTGGGATCAAGTGTGGCAAAGAGCTTGTCCTCGGCCAGGATACCCGCCCCGGTCAGTGTGTTAAGCAGGGTGGATTTTCCTGCATTGGTATACCCTACAATGGAAACTTTGGGAATGCCGCTCCGGTCTCTCGATGCCCGCATGGTACGCCGGTTCTTCTCCACCGTCTCAAGCTCGGCTTTGAGCGCTTCAACACGTCGCTTCATGTGGCGGCGGTCGCTTTCCAGCTTGGACTCACCCGGGCCACGGGTTCCGATGCCGCCTCCCAGACGGGACATGTCCGCTCCGTGTCCGGTCAGACGGGGCGCGGTATATTGCAATTGAGCCAGCTCCACCTGGAGCTTTCCCTCGGCACTGACAGCATGCAGGGCAAAGATGTCCAGAATCAGCATGGAGCGGTCAATGACCCTCGGCCCATCACCCTTTTTTGCGCCGGAACCGGCGCATATATCGTCCTCAAGATTCCGAATCTGCACCGGGGACAGATCGCAATCAAAGACCACTAGGGACACCTCATGATCCCGGCACAGAGCGGCCAGCTCCTGCACCTTTCCTGAGCCGATCAACGTCCGGGGATCGGGGGATGCTTTGGACTGTACTATACGGGCGACTACCACGCCGCCGGCGGTATCCAGCAGACGAGCCAGCTCGTCTAGGCTGTCTTCCGCTGCGGCCGCCGCCTCGTTTGCAGTGGCGCCCTCATCCCGCATGAAAAGGGTAACAAGGATCGCCCGGGTCGGCATGTCGTTCATACGGTTGTCCCTATCTGTGATACTCATATTTTCAGCCATTATGATCACCATTCCTTTCTATAAACAAAAGGACAGGCCGCCTATATGCGCACCTGCCCTATGAAAATCTGCTCCGGGAAAATCCCTTATGTGTCCTGGGAAACTTACTGCTTGACAGCAGCCAGTCTTCTCTTGAACTTGTCCAGACGTCCGCCTGCATCGACAAACTTCTGCTTGCCGGTGTAGAAGGGATGGCACTTGGAGCAAATATCCACACGCATCTCACTGCCCTTGGTGGAACGGGTGACAACAGTCTCCCCGCAAGCACAGCGAACGGTGCATTCTACATATTCAGGATGGATTCCGTTCTTCATTTTCATATACCTCACTTTGAAATTCCCGATATTCTTTGACATCGGGTACGCAAGCCTTTTTATTATACCATACTTTTCTATGAATTGCAAGAGGTTTTATAAAAAAACTTGACAAACCCATCAAAACCTGATATAATGAGTCGTCTTATCCCTCCCAGGTGGGAACAGGCGGCCTCTTGACGCTCTGTCCCCGTCCAAACCTCCAGAAGAAAGGATCGGTCTTTCCTATGAACCGTATCGTCATCCCCCGCGGTTACCGTCCCGTACTGGATGAGTATGACACCCAACGGGCCATCGAATACATCAAACGCACCTTCCAACAGGAGTTTTCCGCCGCGCTGAATCTCAAGAGGGTATCCGCCCCCCTGTTTGTCAGCGGCGCTTCCGGATTGAATGACAATCTGAACGGCTACGAGCGGCCGGTTTCCTTTGATGTACCCGCCATCGAAGCCGAGGCTCAGGTCGTACACTCCCTGGCCAAATGGAAACGGCTGGCACTCAAACGGTACCATTTCGGCGTGGGAGGCGGTCTGTACACCGACATGAACGCCATCCGACGGGACGAGGCATTGGACAACGCGCACTCCCTGTATGTGGATCAGTGGGACTGGGAGAAAATCATCACCGCCGACAACCGCAATCTTGACTACCTGAAGCTGATCGTCAAGGCCATCGTCAAGGCCATCTGCGCCACGGGCGACGCGCTCCATGTCCGCTTTCCTCAGCTGCCCATCAAGCTCTGCCCGGAGGTATCCTTTATCACCTCCCAAGAATTAGAAGACATGTATCCGGACATGACCCCCTCTCAACGGGAGGATGCTTACCTTGAGGCACACAGAACCGCCTTTATCATGCAGATCGGCGGAAATCTGCGCTCGGGCAAACCCCATGACGGCCGCGCGCCTGATTATGATGACTGGCAGCTCAACGGAGACCTGTTCTTTTGGGACGAGGTACTGGGGCGTGCACTGGAGATATCCTCGATGGGCATCCGTGTGGACGCCGAGTCTCTCGACCGTCAGTTGACCCTGTCCGGCTGTGACGACCGCCGGTCCCTGCCCTTCCACCAGATGCTGCTTCTCAATCAACTGCCCCTGACCATCGGCGGCGGCATCGGCCAATCCCGTCTGTGCATGCTGCTTATGGGTTGTGCCCATATTGGCGAGGTGCAGTGTTCCCTATGGGATGCCGAAACCGTACAGGCATGCGAAGAGGCGGGTATTCCCTTATTGTAACACAAATACACGGGCTGCGGCAGAGGCCGTCGGCGTCTCAAAAAGGAGTTCCTCGCATAAAGCGAGGAACTCCTTTTTTATATGTCATTCAATCAGGGATTGAACACGATGGAGCTGATGGCAATCTGAGTGCTCGCAGGATTGTGAACTGCAACCCACACATCACCGTCGTAGTCAACGCCGGTCAGATCCACGGTAACCGTTCTGGCACCGCTTGCCCAGCCG